>NZ_JALBHA010000500.1:0-4573 GCF_023006445.1 Bradyrhizobium sp. SHOUNA76 | reverse complement strand
GTTGGCCGGCTCGGGACGCGGGATCGCGGCTTCGATCGCGAGCTCGGCAGCGCTGCTGCGCGCCTGATCCTGCGCCAGGGCTGAGCTGGCCGACACCGTGAGGAAGGTCGCCGCGACCGTCATCAAGACACGGTCAAAGCCCGCACGGTGGTTCAAACAGTCACGCATTGTGTCGCACCCCTTGGGTGAACTGTCCCTCGTGGAACAGCTTCGTTATCGCCTATGAGCTTCGGCTAAATCGCGCCGGCCTCTCGAAAGTTGCACGCCTGCACGCAACGATTCATACGCAGACGATATACAGGCCCCGGATTTGCAGCCAGCGCGAACCGGGACAACTCACGCCAAACTGACTTCAAGGGAGCCTCTTGGCAACGGATTGTGCGGTTGCGCTACGCGCTTTTCCCTGTGTCTGTCACTTCCAAGTCACGGTTCAAGCGGTCGCCAAATTCGGTCGCCATGCTAATGGCTTACAGCCGGTCTCGCATCGTCCCGCGAACCTCCGTTCGCATGAGGCTCAGTGCGTCTCTTCGCCGCTTTTCCCGCCATGTCCGGGGACCCCGGCCTCGTCGAGTTTGCGGTAGAGGGTGGACCGGCCGATTTTGAGGCGGCGGGCCACCTCGGACATCTGGCCGCGATAATGCGAGATCGCGAAGCGGATGATCTCGTTCTCCATATCCTCGAGTGCGCGGACATCGCCGGTCGGGGTCAGCATGGCAAGAGTTCCCGTGGCCGGGAGCGGCGCGATTGGTATTTCGTTACCCGATACCACCGAAGGGGTCGCCGCCGGCTCGAGCATCAACGGCGCGGTCGGAATCTCCGTTCCGGGATGCGGCTGCGAGGCAAGCAGAGGGAAATCGCCGAGGCCGAGCTGGTCGCCCTCGCTCATCACCACCGCACGGTAGACCGCGTTTTCAAGTTGGCGGATGTTGCCGGGCCAGTCGAGCTGGGCGAGATGCGCCATGGCCTCGCCGCTGATGCCGGTGATCTGGCGGTTCTCCTCGGCGGCAAAGCGCGCCAGGAAATGCCGGAGCAGATGCGGGATGTCCTCGCGCCGGGCCCGGAGCGACGGGATCGTCAGCGGCAGCACGTGCAGGCGATAGAACAGGTCTTCGCGGAAGTGTCCCTGTTTCACCCGCTCCAGCAGCCGGCGGTTGGTCGCCGAGACGATGCGGACGTCGACCTTGACGGGCTTGCGGCCGCCGACTGCCTCGACCGCGCCTTCCTGGAGCGCCCGTAGCAGCTTGACCTGCGCGGTCAGCGGCAGCTCGCTGACCTCGTCCAGAAACAGCGTGCCGCCATGGGCTTCGACGAATTTGCCCATGTGCCGCTCGGTGGCGCCGGTGAAAGCACCCTTTTCGTGGCCGAACAGAATGGACTCGACGAGGTTGTCGGGGATCGCGCCGCAATTGACGGCGACGAACGGCCTTGCCTTGCGCTCGCCGCTGCCATGGATGGCGCGCGCGAAAAGCTCCTTGCCGACGCCGGACTCGCCTTCGATCAGAACGGGAATCGCGGAGTTCGCCGCCTTCTGTGCGGCGCGCATCACGCCTGCCATCGCTTCGGAGCGGGTGATGATGTCGGAGAAGGTCAGCCGGCCCTCGCGGCTGTGCCGGATGCGCTGCAATTCGCCCTTGAGTGCGGAGGCGTTGAGAGCATTGCGCAAGGAGACCTGGAGCCGCTCCACACCGACCGGCTTGACCACGAAATCGGCCGCACCGGCGCGCATCGCCGAGATCACGTTGTCGATGCCGCCATGGGCGGTCTGCACGATGACGGGGACGCTGAGGCCGACTTCGCGGATCTTCGCCAGCACGCCCATGCCGTCGAGGCCGGGCATCACGAGATCGAGGATGACGGCGTCGATCGCCGCTGCGTCGGGGGCGGTGAGGGCGGCGATCGCGGCGTCGCCGGAATCCACGACGACCGTCTCATAGCCGCATTTCTGCACCATGTTCTCGACCAGCCGGCGGGCTACGGCGTCGTCGTCGGCGATCAAAATACTGGCAGCCATGGTGTTCCCCGCACGCTACTACTATCTGTCTCGAATCGGGGCACTCTGGCCGAAGCCGATTAACGCACTCTTAAACCTTGATGCCCCAGCCCGCCGCCGCGATTGTTGAACACAGGTTTCCCACACAATGAATTCGAGCTCCAAGCCTGCTCTCAAGAAGTCTGCTCTCCGCAAGCCAGCCGTCAAGAAATCCGTCGCCAAGAAATCCGCCAAGGCAAAACCCTCCGCAAAGCCTGCGAGCAAAACCGGCAAGCTTCCGGAGTGGAACCTCGCCGATCTCTATTCCGGGATCGATGCGCCGGAAGTGGCGCGCGATCTCGACAAGATGGATGCCGATTGCGTCGCGTTCGAGACCGACTACAAGGGCAAGCTCGCGACAGGGACAGCAAACGAAGATGGCGGAAAATGGCTCGCGGAAGCCGTGCGACGCTATGAGGCGATCGATGATCTTGCCGGCCGTCTCGGCTCATACGCCGGCCTCGTTCATGCCGGCGATAGCGTGGACCCTGCGATTTCAAAGTTTTACGGCGACGTTTCCGAGCGGCTGACGGCGGCCTCCACGCATCTGCTGTTTTTCGCGCTCGAGCTCAACCGCATCGATGACGATATCTTGAACCGGGCGATACAGGCCGCCGAGCTTGCACATTACCGGCCCTGGATCGAGGATCTGCGCAAGGAGAAGCCGTATCAGCTCGACGACAAGCTCGAGCAGCTTTTCCTGGAGAAGGCGCAGACCGGCTATTCCGCCTTCAACCGGCTGTTCGACCAGACCATCTCCAGCCTGCGCTTCAAGGTCGGGTCCAAGGAGCTGGCGATCGAGCCGACGCTCAATCTGTTGCAGGACCGCGACGGCTCCAAGCGCAAGAGCGCGGCGGAGGCGCTGGCGAAAACTTTCAAGGCCAATGAGCGCACCTTTGCGCTGATCACCAACACGCTGGCCAAGGACAAGGACATCTCCGACCGCTGGCGCGGTTTCCAGGACGTCGCGGATTCCCGCCATCTGAACAATCGCGTCGAGCGAGAGGTGGTGGATGCGCTGGTCGCCTCCGTGCGCGCGGCCTATCCGAAGCTGTCGCACCGCTATTACGCGCTGAAGGCGAAGTGGTTCGGCAAGAAGAAGCTGGCCTATTGGGACCGCAACGCGCCGCTGCCGTTTGCGGCGACCGACATCATCGGCTGGCCTGACGCGCGAAGCATGGTGCTGACGGCCTATCGCGGCTTCTCGCCCAAGATGGCTGACATCGCCGAGCGCTTCTTCACCGATCGCTGGATCGACGCGCCGGTGCGCCCGGGCAAGGCGCCGGGCGCCTTCTCGCACCCGACCACGCCGTCGGCGCACCCTTATGTGCTGATGAACTACCAGGGCAAGCCGCGCGACGTGATGACGCTCGCGCACGAGCTCGGCCATGGCGTGCATCTGGTGCTGGCGGCGAAGAACGGCGCGCTGATGGCGCCGACGCCGCTGACGCTGGCCGAGACCGCAAGCGTGTTCGGCGAGATGCTGACCTTCCGGCGGCTGCTGGCGCAGACCAAGAGCGCTAGGCAGCGCCAGGCGCTGCTGGCCGGCAAGGTCGAGGACATGATCAACACCGTGGTGCGCCAGATCGCGTTCTATTCGTTCGAGCGCGCGGTCCACACCGAGCGCAAGAATGGTGAGCTCACCGCGACGCGGCTCGGCGAGATCTGGCTGTCGGTGCAGGGCGAGAGCCTCGGGCCGGCGATCGAGATCAAGGCGGGCTACGAGAACTACTGGATGTACATCCCGCACTTCATCCACTCGCCGTTCTACGTCTACGCCTACGCGTTCGGCGATTGTCTCGTGAACTCGCTCTATGCGGTCTACGAGAACGCGGCCGAGGGGTTTGCCGAGCGCTATCTCGACATGCTCGCGGCCGGCGGCACCAAGCACTATTCCGAGCTGCTGCGGCCGTTTGGGCTCGATGCCAAGGACCCGAAGTTCTGGGACGGCGGCCTCTCGGTCATCGCCGGGATGATCGACGAGCTGGAGGCGATGGGCTGAGGCGACGGGTCGATTCCCGCGCCGGCGCCCAATTCCCGGCCATCGGAATTCCAAATGACCTGATTTGCGGAAAACCGCGCCCCGGTGCCGTTGCCCTGCCCGAAGCTTTGCGGTATCCCAGCCCAAGAATTGGACTTTCGACTGGGGACAATCCATGGCTGATCATAGCGAAGTGGCGTACAGCACCGCCGACGGCAACGACTACGTTGCCCACGAGCAGACCTACGAGGGCTTCATCACGCTGGTGAAGTACGGCACGGCCTCGGTCGCGCTCATCGTGATTCTGATGGCGATCTTCCTGACCTGATCTATCGACGGCGGCTGCACACGCCAGCGGCAGCCGCTGCCCAGAATATTTGCATCCAAGCCGGTCTTAAAACCGGTATCGAACGCTGCGGGAGTTACGCTTAGTTTTGCGCGCGCGCTGTCCCGCGCCGCCGGAGGGCCTATGAAGATCGCCGTTGCCAAGGAAATCGATCCGTCGGAGCCGCGGGTCGCCGCTTCGCCTGATACGGTGAAGAAGTTTAAGGCGTTGGGCGCCG
>NZ_JALBHA010000004.1:0-69995 GCF_023006445.1 Bradyrhizobium sp. SHOUNA76 | reverse complement strand
CCACAAGCACGGTGACGCCGGGAACGGTTCCCTTGTCGATCGCGCGCTTGAAGGCGTCCGACATGGCCTGCAGGCGCGGCCGCGACAGCCCAAGCGTCTCCGGCTGGGCCTCCGGCAAGGGCGGGGTGTGGATTGCGGAGGCGGCTGTCGTGGCAGCTTGGGCGTTCATAAGGGCTCCCGGGCTCTTGTTTTTTGGTCGGGAAAGTGTGGCCAGAAACCCCGGTACAAACAAGCGAAGCGGGCGCGGTTCACCCTTGCAAACCGGCCACCCTCTGTGCTTGAAAGCGGCCCTGATCCCAAGGCGACGCGGGGTCTGTAGGAGTGTAGCTCAATTGGTAGAGCACCGGTCTCCAAAACCGGGGGTCGCAGGTTCGAGCCCTGCCACTCCTGCCAGTCAAATCAATCACTTAGATCAGATGCTGGCGGGATAGGGACGAGGACGTCCCGCGGGCGAATCGCCACGAGCCGACACGTACCCTTGATTTCGAGTGCGAGGCCCGGCGAGGCGTCGCCTAGCGCGCCGGAGCCCGTTCCGCGTCGGTAGGCACCTGGCTGCGGTCGACGTCCCGGATGGGAACGCGGCGCAGCAGCGAGACGATGGTGGCGCCGAGCTCGAAATAGGTGCGCAGCCGCAGCGCACGGGACGAGCCCTTCAGCTCCGCGTTCAGGCTCACCGGCACCTGCACGTAGGTGAGGCCGAGCTGCAGCAGCGAGATCAACGCGCAGATCTGATAACCGTAGCCGTCGGCCTTGACCGCGATCTGGCGCAGCCATTTCACGGGGTAGACGATCATGCTGTGGTAGTCGGACAGCCAGAACCCGAACAGGCAGTTCAGGATGAACCGCAGCGAATGCGACTGCAGCGAGCGGTTGACGGAGCGGTCCGACTGGTTGTCGCGATAGGTGATGACGAGGTCCGCGGCGCCCGCCGCCTTGAACATCCGGGCAATACCCTCGTTCTGAAAGGCGTGATCGCCCGGAATGAGAGTGATCGCATCGAATTTCGCGCGCGACAGGGCGTATTCGAAGCCAGCACCGACACCACGTCGCTCGGCGTTATGATGCACGATGATGCGGGGCTCGCCGGCAGCAAACTCGTCCATGATCGCGCCGGTGCCGTCGGTGCTGCCGTCGTCGATCAGGAAAATCTCGAAATCGTCGAGCAACTCGCGGGCAAGCGGCAACACGCCCTCGATGGTGTCGGCGATCTTGTCCTGCTCGTTCAGCGCAGGAATGACGATCGTAAGCCGTTTTGCCGCCCTGGAAGGTGTCATCTCATGCCGCCTGTTGCCGGCCACTCTTTACTGGTGGAACCCTGGCGCAACTCTAGGTCATCTGAGCCGGGCGAACAATAAGGGGCCCGCAGATATGCCCCGTACAACCGGCATGAATCCGGCGATGTGTGTGTTCTGCGCAACTAATCCGAAAAATCATAGAGACTGGTATCGCCGATGCCGAAGGCGCGGCGCAGCTGTCCGACGCGGCCTGCCAGGGTCCGGCCCGCCGCGGTCGCCGCGAAGTGTGAATCGACCGGTTCGACCAGGCCGCTATCGACCAGGTTCCCAATTCGTCCCTGGAACAGAGCTGGAACCTGCCGTTCGACGATGTCCGAAAGCGGAGCCCTCCGCTCAGGCCGGTGGATCACGCTGAGCAGAATGTCCAGGGAAACCGATTTGTACACTGCGCCAAAAGCGAAGACGTAACCCATGACGCAAAACCCGAAAATCGACGCGGCGTCCCAGTACTGAAATTGCGTGACGACGAAGATTCCGAGCATCACGCCGAGACCATGGGTGACGATTGCGGCGATCGCGAGCAGCATCACGGCTCCAAGCGTCCATCCGCGAGCGCGGGCCATCAACTGCAAGGCAGGGGCCAGCAGGGCGAACATGACGGCAGCGAAGAGACCGACAACGAAGGACATCGTGGCCGCTCACCCAAGTCCGGTCGACAGACGGACGAATTTGACGAGACGCGCGATCGCCACGCCCTTGGCCGTTGGCGTAAGGCTGCCGTCTGCCGTGATCACCATCCCTGCGCCGACGAGGAGCTTCAGGCGGTTGTGTGTGAAGGTGCCGAGATCTCCGCCCTGCATGTAGGCGACCGCCCATTGCTCGAGGGTGAGGGGGCGCCCCGCCTGGACGAGTGCCGTGAGCAGCGTCAGCGTAAAGCCCCAGGCCAGCAGGCTGAACAGGATGTAGCAAAACATCATCGCCGTCCCCAACAGGAACAGACCGCCAAGCACGTCGTCGAAACGGCGTTGGCCGGGGAGCGCGATGCAGGCGATCGCGTAAAAGGCGATGATGCTGACGCAGCCGAGCCGGAAGCGGCGGCCGGATCCGCCGGTGGCAGCGATGCGCGCGTAGCACAGCAGCAGCAGCGGCAGCGCGACACTGAGACCAATCGCAGCGGCTTGCGCCGGGCCCGGTAGCATGTTCATTGCGGAAAATCGTCCCGGACGCCTCTCAGGCCCAGCCTGAGCAAAAGTCTATAGGAGGTCGTATTTTTCGGGTCAAGGGAGCCCGTCATCCCGCCCTTGCGGACGTCATCTGGGCGTGCGAATCCTTGCCGGCGATGCCGTTCCTCCGTCCGAGATGCCCCATTGCTGCGTGCGATAATCGTCCTCCTTGTCGTCTTGCTGGCTGCGCATGCGCCGATGCTCCTGAACGACGGTCTCTTCATGGACGACTGGCTCGTGCTCAAGCCGCGTCCGGACTATTTCATCGACATCGATTTCCTGCTGAACGGCGCCGGTCATCCGATCTTCTACAGCTACGACACGTTCGCGAACTGGACGGGCGCCCCGGTCGCCGTGATGGTCTCGCTGGCGTTCGCTGGAATCGTCTTCGGCGCAATATCGCTGGCGTTGACGGCAACGCGCCTCAATCTGCTCGACCGCGCCGAGGCGGTCGGTTTCGCGCTGATGGTCTGGACCTATCCCGGCTATCAGCTTTGGGCGGGCAAGGCGAACGCGGTCTACGTCTTCAGCTATGGCCTCCTGTTCGTCGGTGCAGGGTTGTTGACGCTGGCCTTCAGCGCCCGCGGTCTGCGGCGCATGTTGCTTCGCGCAGGCTGTGCGCTCGTGTTCCTGCTGAGCTTCGCGCTCAACTCGACGATCGTGCTCTATGCCTTCGTGGTGCTCGGCCTCTTCGTTGCGATATGGCGGGGCGGGAGCGCGGCGGACGGCTTCGTTCGTCGCACGTGGCTCGCATCCTGGCGCTGCGCCCTTGGCTATCCGGAATTGATGGTGCTGCCCCTGATCTACTGGGGCACGCTCAATATCTGGTTCAAACGGATCGGCGTGTATACGCAGCACTATGATGCGCATTTCCCGACCTTGCGCGAGCTGGCTGGGGGATGGGGGGCATTTTTCGTCACCGGCTACAGGGACGTCGTGGCCCACGCGATCCGGGCGGCAATTCAGGTTCCGGCGCTCTTCATCTTGGCCGCGATGCTCGTCGGCATCGTCTTGCTGTTGCTGCGTCCCGCCAGGAAGCCGACCACGTCCAGACTAGCGATCGCCTTGCCGCTCGTGCTCGCCCTGATCTTGTTCCTCGCACTATCATCGCCCTATTTGATCGCCGGCCTGCGGCCGTCATCCACGCATTTCTACGAGAGCCGTCATCTGCTGATGTTCGGCCTGCCCTCGGCGCTCACGTTGCTTGCATTCAAGCGACAGGCCGAACGCTGGATCAGCCCCGGCGCCGCCTTGGCGGTCGTGTTCGGGCCGGCCTTGATCATGTCGATCGGCATGCTGTGGAGCGACTACGTCTTCATGCAGGCGAGAACGCTGAAGCAGGAGGCGCTGGCGCGCGATCTTGCCGGCCGGGTCCAGCCCGCGGCGACGGTCTATGCGCTCGACGATGGTTTTTTCGACTACCCGTCTCGGCATGTGCCGTTCGGCCTCGCCGAGGTCACCGGCATGCTCCGCCTTGCCTGGGGCAATCAGCCCTTCTTCGGATTTGCGCTGCGCGCGGAGCGACCCGACATCCTGCGGGGAATGGACGAGGCGAGGAAGGCTCCGGGAAGCGCGTTTCATCATTTCGATCCGACGGGGCCGCAGGCAACGATCTCGTTCCAGCCGGGCCCTGGAGCCGCGCCGAACCATACCTTGGTGCGAAAATACTATACGTGCCGGCTGCTGGCGCGCTGCGACGTTGCGGAGTTCCTAACGCAGCTTGCGCAGGTCACGATCAAGCTCGGGCCCATCGCGGGCATCCTGCCGGTCGAGACAGACGCCGCGCCTAGCCGCTAGCGCGCTGTTTCCAAACCGTCTCCGCAAGCGCGATGTCGGTCACCGAATCCTCGCCGGAGGCCAGCGGTGCGCCGCGCGCCGCGATATCGGAAACGAAGGCGTCGGCCTGGCGCCGGAACGCCCAGCTCTTTTCACCCGTCAGGTGCGTGCTCTGACCATCGTGATCGACGATGACCTCCGCCTCCTGCTCGGCAAAGGGTGGGGGCAATTCGAGGGTCACTGCGCCGCGCTCGAAGTCGATCGTCAGTCCCTCGCGCCAGGTGCCCTCCGACCCGTTCACGAGATCCAGCGTGCAGGCGATGCCGCCGAAGTCGAGCGTGATGCGACCGGCGCCAGTAGCCTCGATCGCACTTTCGGCGACCGTCGGCGACGACCCGAGCAGGTAGCGCGCCAGATTGATGATATGGCTGAAGACGTTCAGAAAATTGTCGTAGCCGGGACGCATCGCGCGCGGCATCCAGTCGGGACCATCCTGCCAGAGCTCGAGCCCGTCCGGCCGCGCTTCGCCGGTCATCACGAAATTATCGTGCGACCGGCCAGTGTCGCCGCCGAAGCACCAGCCTTTTGCCCGCACGATGCGTCCGAGCGACCGGTCGTTGCGTAAGCGCGTCAGCATCTGCAGCGCTCGTGCCACACCGGCATCGTGACGCTTCATGTAGCCGATGCTGTAGACGAGGTTTTGCTGCCGCGCAGCTTCGACCAGCGACATGGCCTGGGCCGTCGTGTAGGCCATCGGCTTTTCCGAGAGCACGTGCCGGCCGCTGCTCAAGGCGTCCAGCACGATCGGTCCGGTGGCACGACGCTTCGTCACGACGACGACGGCGGATACCGCGCTGTCTGCGAGCAGCTCGCGATGCGTGCCGTAAACCCGGGGGATGCCGAACTTCTGCGCTGCGGCGGCAGCGAGGTCCGGCCGGAGATCGGCGATCGCGACGACACGGCAGGCTGGATTGGCTGCGAAATTGGCGAGGTGGCACATCTGGCCGACCATGCCCGTTCCGATGATGCCAATGCCTGGCCTCACTGGCTACGATCCCTTGAAGCGTTTCCGGACGACGAGGAAATGCGCCGGCTGTCCCCAGGTGTTGATGAAGGCTGGATCCGATTGGGTGAGGGCGGTGACCGCGGATGCGTCCCGCTGCCCGATCGCGCCGAAGATGCGATGGAAACTGTCGAGCGTCGCAATCATGGCTTCGATGTCGGCAGGATCGTCGGCGAGAATGTCGCTCGTCCGGATCGTCTCGCGCAGGGATGCGAGGCCCGCGACCACGCGCGGCAGGCTCTCGCCGAATGGATCGTCGATCATCGCATCGACGTCGAGGACCAGCGCCTCGATCGATGCCGAGATCGCCTGCACAGCATCGGCCTTGCCGACCAGATAGAGCTTTCGCCCGCCGAGGAAGCTCAGGCGGCTGCGGTCGAGATGCCGTGCGGCGCGACGCAGCTTCTCGTCACCGGGCAGGACCTTCTTGTGCCAGTAGATGTCCAAGCTGTCGCGATAGGCGGGCCATGCCGAATGGACGTCGAATCCCTGTTCATGCGCCGCGGTGCACAAGGCGGCCGCATCGAGGAAGTAGCGATGCCGGACGAACGGATTTTCGAGCACGTCCATCAGCCAGGATTCGAAGCTGCGCGTGTGCGGGATGCTGTTCCACTTCGCCTCGAACAGCGTCTTCGCCGTTTCGAGCGCAGCGCGACCAGTCATTGCCTTGCCGGCCGCATGGATCGCCTTGAGCGCAAGCTCGAAGAAGCCGCCATAGCGCTCGTAATAGGACACGACGGCGTAACCGTCCGGATTGAGCAGGCGGTGGAAGATGCCGAGCCACTTTTCGCTCGGCTGCACGGTGTAGATGAAGCCTTCAGCATCGATGATGTCGAAACCGCGGTCGCTGCCGAAGCCCTCGACATCGGCCAGTGCGAGCTGGCGGAGACGTTCGGTCAAGCCGAAATGCGCGAAATAGGCCTCGATCTTCGGATGTGCATGCCGGTTCGGTTCGGCGAGCGTCATGTTCGCGCCCCAGCCGGCAAACACCAGAGCGTTCTCGCCGGAATCGGGACCGAATTCGAGCACCTCGGCATCGCGGAACAGCCGCGGCGGCAGCACCAGCTTGTCCGAAAACAGTTCGCGACGCTGGCTGGCGTAGGCCTCTAGCTCGGTGGCCGACTTGAAATTCCCGAACGTCGGCAGAACATCCTGACGTTCGTAATAATTGAAGAGCTTGTCTTCAGCCATGCCGCGACCCTGCGGCCGCTTCGAGACGATCGAGCTCACTCCAGATGTCGGAGGGCGCGAAGATCGAAACGATCTGCAGCGGGCGCTTCACGCTCTCGCGCAGCCGGCTGCTGACCTTGGCTTCGTTTTCCTCGTTCACGGCGAGAAGACAGACCAGCGGCCCGGATTTGCCGGCGAGATCCTCGGGCGAACGGATCGGGATGCCGGTGCCGGGCAGGAACAACCCTTGGCGCTCCTTCTGATCGTCGACCGAGAGGTCGACGAGATCCGCCAGCTCGTGTGCGTTGGTGAAGGTACAGGCGCGGCAGCCGGCGCCGTAGATGGCGATCTCGGCACCGCTGGCGCGAGCTTTCGCGAGAATCGGGCGCAGACGTGCGCCATACTCTCTTGCGCGCTGACCGAATTTCTCGCCGACGCCGGATGGCGCAGGCGGCGGCGTGACCTTGCCCGCGGCGCGGCGGGCTGCGATGGCGAGGCTGCCGCCACTGAAATTGTATTTCTTCACGGACACCGCCTCGAAGCCGTGGCGCGCCAGCAGCGCGAGCAGGGTCGGTTCGGTGAAATAGCTGACGTGCTCCTCCCAGAGGACGGAAAGGTCTCCCGCCGTCGACCCGGGGGCGAAATCAGGCACGTCGATGAAGAGCAGTCCGTCGTCGCTGAGCGCGATCTTGACGCAGTCGAAGAAGTTCTCGAAATCGACGATGTGCTCCAGTACCTGGCGCGAGACGACGAGGTCGAACTTGCCGGCCTGAGCGACTGCGTCGTGGGCCATCTCCGGGCTGAGCATGTCGGCATAGACCTTGATGCCGCGCCCGCTGGCGATCTTGCCCGACACGGGATTGGGCTCGACGCCCACCAAAACCTTGGCGCCGCGTTCGCGGAGCTTGTCCATGAACAGGCCGTCGTTGCATCCGATCTCGAACACGGACTGATGCTTGGAGAATTTCGCGATGGTGTCGAGCTCGTCCACCTGGTGCGGTTCGGGCTTCCAGCTGCTGAAATTGTAGTTGAACTGGCGGTACAGAATGTCGGGATCGATCGGCTTGACGATCTGAGGCAGGCCGCAATCGCCGCAGGCCAGCACCTCGAACGGATACCGTTCCTCCTGCTCGTTTCGGCTGTGCCGAAGCCGATGGGCAATCGGCATCAGTCCGAGGTCAATGACCGGACGCAGGTTGGTCGAATGGCAAAGGCGGCAATGGTCGGTCACGGCTTTAACTCTTTGCAGGAATAGCAAGGGAACGTCGGCACCCCGAGACGATACGCGGCGCAGTTGAAGCCTATATAGCCCCGCAGGCCGTGCCACAATTCTTAAGTTGCGCCGGGCGGGCTATTCACAACCCGGAGGTCCCCTGAAGCTGATACCCCGCGGCCTTCGTTGCGGGCTTGCCTCGCCGACATGCACGGAACCGGCGCGAAGTAGACCTAGTGGCAGGTCGTGAGCTGATCGAGAGCCGTGACGTCCGCTCGCTGGCCGGTGGGAGACAGACGGTGCTTCACCACCTCGAACGGCTCGATGCCGTAGGCCTGGCGGTAGATCGCCTTCGATCTCGCCCGGAGTGCGGAAACGCCGGCCTCGGCTTCGGGGCTCAGTGTCTGACCGCCATCCTTCCACGTCAACAGCCAGTAGTTCGGGGTCTCGCTATGTAGGGCGAATCTCTTCTCCAGTTCGGCGCTCTGAAAGAGATCGGAAAAGCCGTTGAGCCAGAAATCGCAATTCTGCTTCTGAACATAGAACAGCTTGACGTCGAGCGATCGAAGGGCGGCCTCTGCTGTATCGGCGGTCCCTAGTGCGATCTTCCTGAAGTCGCGCGCGACGTCGCTTTCATAGGTGTGGATGACCTTGCCGCGCGTGAGCAGCGGCGAGAAATAGCAGGGCACCATCGCGCGGTAGCCGTTGAGAGCAAGAATGCGATTTGCGCCGGTTGATTGCTGCAGTTCGTCACAGCGGCGCCAATTCTGGCTGACGCGCGGCATCTGCTCGAGCGGACGCCCCTGCACAAAAGCAATGGCCTGGTCATCCCTGAAGGTCTGCCAGGGATAGGTGGTGGTCATCCAGGCGCTGACGGCCAGAAGCGCGACGAGCACGGCAGAGGGAGTCAGGCGTCCCGAGAACCAGGCAAGCCCGAACCGCCGTAACAGAACCAAGCCCCAGCAAGCGATCCCGGCCGTCGCGAGCGGGAACAGCGCGTTAACGTGAATGGACAGTCTGATCAGGCTGGGAATGTTCAGCGTCATATCCAGCAGCCGGATGCTGGCGACGTAGGCGACAACGATGAAGAGACCTGCAGGATTGGGCAGCGGCGGCAACTTCGAGCCATCCGGTCGATCGCGACGGAGCTTTGACTCGACGAACGCGACGGCAGAGATTGCCAGCATGATGAGGAAAGCGACCGCGAGAACCGACCTGGCCTGTCTGAGGAAGGCGACAAGTCCCGCTTTGCTCAGGAAGTCGCTGACCTCCAGCGACTGTGCCAGCACAAAAAAATCCAGAATGTCGAGGCTGCCGAACTGCGAAAATCGTTCGACCGACACGACACGCCGAAAAAGCGAATATGGATTTGTCGCTGGAATTCCGAGATAGAAGTAATTGGCGGAAAACGCGAGGATGCATCCCGCAAGTGCTCCCAAACCCAGCAGGATGCTGGTGACGAGGCCGGGACGGTCTCGCTGAATTGTCTTGGTGAACATGCCCAGCGATGAGATCACGAAGACGATCGATGCGTACAGCGGATAGGAAGCGGCGACGGCAAGGCCGCAAATGCCGGCGGCCAACCTGTCGCGGCTTTGGGACGAGCGAATGACGACGAGGAGAAAATAGACGAAGAACGCCGCGGTCTGGAGGTGATATTTGCCGAACTCCATGATGTGGAGGCCAGCCTTGACGCTCGGCATCGTACGCGGCCACGCAAGCCCGAGGACGGCCAAGCCGACCGCGATCGGTATCATTGCGTCCTCCCACGGGCGTCCGAGAGCCCGCAACGGCACAACAATGCGGGCGAGCTCGAAGATGACCGCACCGATGCCGACGAAGTAGAGAAATGAAATGATCTGGGCGACGTGAGGAGGCAGAAACGTCGCCAGCAGCAAGTGCAGTCCGTTTCCGTGGCCGATCTCGAAGTCGGAGAAGATGGGATTGTCGGCCGCAAGCCAGATGCTGTGATTTCTCGCAACTTCGGCAAGATACGGCGCGTAGAGCTGCGGAACGTCGGTCGAAATGACGTCGGGCATGACGGCACGATCAAGAAACACCGTCGCCAGAAGCCAAAGGCCCAGTATCGAAATCGCGATCAGCGGAAAGGTCACGATGAATTTGCGCGTTGCCTTGAAGGTGAGAGTGTCCCACAAGAGAACCGCGATCGCAGATCCGAGAACGATTTGCGGATACAGAAGGGAAAGCGCGCCAAGTCCAAATCCCGCCAGCATCAGCGTGGCCGCGCCAACGAAGAATTCGTCCACTCGCTGAGCAGGTTCGTGCTTGATGAGGGAAAACGTCAGGCGGCCGGTCGCCATGATGAACCAGCCGAGATACGGCGTCAGCAAGATCCAGGCGACGACGTAAAATCGCGTTGTCCAGCCACCGTCGAAAATCAGCGTTCGGTAGGTATCCGCCCGGTTCAGACACCAGAGGGAAACGGCGGCCGGCGCGAAGACGAGGACGCGCCACCACAGCGCCTCGAGAACGGTGCGCAAATTCGCTCGGAAAATGGTCATTGCTTTGTCTGGTCCGCTGTCGCGTCGACGAAAAAAGAGCAGATCGACTGCAAGGGGATCAGTCGATTGGTTGCAGGATGAAAGGCTCGAAGGATAGTCATTTGCCGTTGCTAAATGGGCTTGGCGTCGGCTCGCTCGGCGGTGGCCCGCGCCTCGGCGGCGCTGAAATTGGCGCGCTCAGGCGCGATCAGCCATACCAGCCCACCGAACAGCCCGACGATCAGGCCGCCAAGGCCGAGCAAAACCGATATGGCAAGCGCCTTGTCGGATGCGATCGCAGCGAGGCCAAGCGCGGCAACCATTGCGCCTTCTCGCACGCCCCATCCTCCGATCGAGATCGGAACCGCGGACGACAGAATGACAAGCGGAACAAGGACGAACGCATCGAGCGCGGAGAGTGGCGCGTCGAGGCCGATCGCAAGGACATAACAGGCCGCGACGGTGATCAGATGGATGATGACGGCGGCCGCCATCAGCGTTCCCCGTGCTTCGGCCGCCAGCGGAGCCCTGACCAGCATCGCGAATTGCACGATCCCAGCCGGCAGAGCGGCGATGATGCGAGGCGGCCAGCGAGCCAGCATGAGCAGGGCGATCAGGCCGAAACACGCAATGACGAGAACGATGACGATCGCGAACAGGAGCGACTTGTCGTTGATCCGTTGCAGCAGGAACGGCATTCCTGCCAATATGACGGTACCAAGCGCCAGCAGCGCCAGAAAGCGATCGGCCACGATGCTGCTGATGGTCGGCGACCATTGCACGCCATGCCGCCGCAGCATCCAGATCCGGACCGCGTCGCCGCCTGCGGGCAGCACCTGGTTGAAAAAGGTGCTGACCATGAGAATGCGCCAGCCGGACAGCCAATCCAGGGGCACGTGCATGGCGCGAAGGATCAGGATCCAGCGGTGGCAAAGCACGAAGGTCTGGGCAAACAGCAGCAGCACCGCGAGTGCCAGCATGTCCAGTTTGACAGCGAGAAGATCGGCTTGCAGGGACGACAAATCCTGGGCCCGCAACAATACTACGAGGATGCCGATCGAGACGGCGAACTTGGCCAGAGTAACCAGTGCTTTTGCAGGCGGCTTCATCGGCTGGTCTCGTCCTCGATCATTCGCGGCGGGATCGTCGGGCAGCGATAGCGGTCGGCGTCTATTTTCTCGCCAGATGCTCCGTGGCGAGCGCAGCAATCCTTGTGACGTAGTCCTGGACCTCGGCGGCGTCGCCGCCATCGGGGGCCCAGTCGGGAAATGCGGTGCGGGAGGGATCGAACGGGCCGGCGGTGGTTTCGTGGAAGACCAGCCACTCCGACGTGATCAGGATCGAGTGGAAGACCTGTTCGGGCATGCGGTAGTAGCAGCGCTTGCCTTGGCCATAGGGCGCCATCTCGAGCACCTCGCGAATGCGGCCGTCATCCTCGAAGATCACGACCTGCGCGGTGCCTTCGATGACGTGAAACGATTCAGGTTTGCCAAAATGCTTGTGGGGCCGCACATAGGCCTCGCGATGATGCACGATCAGCATTTCGTGCAGGCCGGACGAGGGATCGGGGTGCGTGCACAGCCGGCTGCGCAGACGCGGGTTGCCGGCGGCGATGCGTTTCAGCTCCGCGATCGTGGCGTCATCGGCCGTGACGATGGCATCGTCCGAATAATAGACTTCGGGATTTTGCGCGCGCAGCGATGTCGGCCGGCGCGGGCTCGTCGCCTCATTCGAAGAAGATGAACCCATGGTCGCCCCGATACCCGCATTTGTCGTAGATCCACGCCCAGGTTTCCGGGCCGTGGAAGCTCAGGCAGGTGAGCTGCCAGTAGAGGAGGTTCGCCTTCTCGCGCTCGTTGCGGAAGGATTCGACCATCAGATATTTCGACGCGCCGCGCCCGACGCGCTCGATCTCAGGCACGGCGCGGAAGACGTCCTCGAGCGGAAGGTTGTGCAGCACGCCGAGCGACACCACGAGATCGAAGCTGTGATCGGGGTAGGGGAGCTCAACGGCGCTGCCGACCTTCAATTGCGGCCGCACCTCCTCCTTGGCGTTGGCGATGCCGTAGTCGGAAATGTCGATGCCGGCGACCGTGAGGTCGGGGACGAGCTGGGTGAACTCGTAGAGCAAATAGCCCTTGCCGCAGCCGACGTCGAGCACGCTCATGCCGGGCTTGATGCCGTAGCGATCGATCAGGGTCTGGGCGAGCGGGCGCCAGCGTCCGTCATAGCGATAGCCGCCGTAGCCGTAGCGCCGATCGCCGTCCCAATAGTCGCGACCCCATTGCCGCGCCACAGTGGCGGATTCCGCCTTGTCGTGCTCGACCACGCGTTGAACGTAGTTCCGCCTGGTCGATGCGTGCATCGGTTGGAGCAGGTTGATTTCGCTCATGGGGCCCAACCGGTCCGCGGCATCGTCACAGGATGGTCGCGTATTTATTGACCAGCAGGATGTCCTCGACGACCTGGATGTCCTTCGGCGACGACAGCGTGATTTCCTCGACAGCCGCGTGCAGGTCGCAGCCCTCGCGCAGCACGCGGTCGTAGATCTCCCGTCGCCGTGCCTCGTCGGGCGGCAGCATGAAGATGCTGTAAAGGATCATGCCGTTCAGGCGGGGCAGCTCGTCCAGGATGTCCTCGAGCACCATGTAGCTGCCGGGCATGATGTGCTCGACGGCGCTGAGCAGAAATTGCAGGTTCTTGCGCCGCGCGTAGTCGCGGATCACGATGTTCTGGACGTGCTGCGGGGTGCGGCTGCCGTTCAGCGGCCGGGCGCCGATATAGCCGCGATGGCCGGCTCGCTCAGCCATGGAAGCCTCCCGGCAGCTTGTATTGCATGCCGACCCGCGTCGCCGGACGCAGCAGGATCGGCTCGAAGAACTCGCCGAAGCGCTTGTCCGCGTAGGGCGACATGATGCTCTTGAATCGGCAGTTCATGCTCCAGCGCGTGCCGGGCTCCTCGTTGACGCGATTGCCGTGCATCAGGGTCTGGTTGAACAGCATCACGTGACCGTAGGGAATCTCGATGAAAGTCGCGTGCGGCTTGATGGTCTTGTACAGCTCCTCGGCGCTGCGCAGGTTTGCCATCCGGTCCTGCATGTCGCCGTTCAGGGACGGCGGCAGCAGGTACATGGCCTTGGTGTGATGGACGTCCACCAGCGGAACCCACACCACGACCTCGAACGGCGAGTCGCCCGACCAGACGTCGGAATGGGTGGCGAGCAGCGAGGAATCATCGCCGGGCATCTGGATGCTGAGATTGACGCGGCGCTGCATGCACAGCTCGTTGCCGACGATGGTCTCGATCGTCGAGCGCGCCAGGCGGAAATAGGTCGGCCGGAACCAGGGCTCGGCGTTGAGGCCGTTGAAGACGTGCAGCCGCAGGCCGTTGAGATCGTCCACGCTCACGCGGGTGTGGATGCTGTCGAGCATCGCGTAGGGATCGTTGCTGTGCGGCAGCTTCAGATAGTCCGCCGCGAGCTCGGCGGCGCGGCGCTGGATCCGGTCGAGCCCGGCGCGGTCGTCGGCCGGCGTGGTGACGAAGCCGTCGTCGATGAAGCGCTGCGCCAGCGCCTGCTCATCGGCCTGAAGGAAGTCCGTATCCGTCATGCAAAATACTCCCGGGCGGTCGCGCAGATATAGCTGATATCGGCGGCCGAGAGGAACTGGTTGATCGGGAGCGTGAGGATTTGATCCGCCTGCCGCTCAGTCACGGGAAACGCACCGCGGCCATGGCCCAGATGCGCCGCCGACGGTTGCAGGTGGATCGGTACCGGATAGTGGATCGCGGTCTCGATACCCTTGTCGGCAAGATATTTCTGGAAGTCGTTGCGACGGTCGGTCTGCACCACAAAGGTATGGAAGGTGTTGAACTCGATGTTGCGGCAGGGCGGAATGAACAGAGGGAGTCCTGCGAGCTCGGCGCGGTATTGCGCGGCGCTGCGTCGCCGGCGTTCGATCACGGAGGGAAGGTGGCGCAGGCGGATCCGCAGCACTTCCGCCTGGAGCGTGTCGAGCCGAGACACGATGCCCCATTCCTGGACGTCGCTGCGATTGATCAGCCCGTGATTGCGCAGCCGGCGGATTCGTGCGGCGAGCTCGGCGTCGGCGGTGACGAGGAAGCCGGCATCGCCCGCGGCATTGAGATTCTTCAGGGGATGGGCGGAGAAACAGCCGAACGTTCCGATCGTGCCGCTCATCCGGCCGTCATAGGTCGAGCCGACCGCCTGGGCGCTGTCCTCGATCACCGCAAGCGCATGCTTGTCCGCGATCGCCATCAACGGGGTCATGTCGGCCATGCGCCCGGTCAGATGCACGGGCATGATCGCCCTGGTGCGCGGCGTGACGGCGGCCTCGACCGCGGCCGGATCGATGTTCTGGTCCGGCAGGACGTCCGCAAACACCGGCGTGGCGCCGACCGCGATGATCGCGGCGGTCGATGCCACGAACGAATTGGGCGGGGTGATCACCTCGTCGCCGGGACCGATGTTGAGCGCCCGCAAGGCGAGGATCAGCGCGTCGGTGCCGGAATTCAGGGTCACGACATGTGGCGAGCCGAGATAGGCGGACAATTCCTCCTCGAGCTTTCCGACCGCTGCGCCGCCGATGAAATCGCCGCGGGAAAATACGCCCTCGACCGCCTGCATGATCTCGGCGCGTTCTTCCTCGAATTGTGCGGGAAGATTGACGTAACCGATGCGCCGGCGGCCGGTGTCAGCGTCCATGGCAGAACTTCCTGACGGTCTCGATGACGCGGTCCTGCTGTGCGCGCGTCAGATGCTGGTCGACGGGGAAGCTGATGACTTCCTTCGCGTGGCGGTCGGTGACCGGGAAGGTGCCGGGGGCGTAACCGAGGTGCCTGAGGCCTTCCTGCTGATACAGCGGGATCGGATAGTGGATCTTGGCCTCGATGCCGTTGTCCAGGCAGTATTGGTAGAGCTCGTCGCGGCGCTCGGCGAACACCATGTAGAGATGGTAGACGTGCTTCACATTGGGCCGGCGCGGCGGGACGCGCAGGCCAGGCAGGCCGGCAAGGCCAGCGTCGTAATAGGCCGCATTCTCGATCCGGCGCCGCGTGATCTCGCTGGTCTGGCCGATCAGCCAGTTGCCGACCACGGCCTGCAGGGAGTCGAGCCGTGAATTGCAGCCGAGGATCGCGATCTCGTCGCGGTTCTTCATGCCGTGATTGCGGATCAGGCGAAGCTTCTCGTTCATGCCGTCGTCATTGGTGACGACGACGCCGGCATCGCCCCAGACGTTGAGGTTCTTGAGCGGATGCAGGGAGAAGCCGGCTGCGATGCCGTGGGTGCCGGAGCGCTTTCCGGCAAACTCGGACAGGATGCCCTGGCATGCGTCCTCGACGACGGGCAGGTTGTGGCGCTGGGCGATCGGCATCAGCTTGCCCATATCGGTGACCTCACCGGTCAACTGAACCGGCATGATCGCCTTGGTCTTCTCAGTGATGGCGGCCTCGACCTGGTCGACGTTCATGCAGAACGAATCGTCGCAGTCGACCAGCACAGGCGTCGCGCCGGTCTCCGCGATGGCGCCGACGGTGGCGATGAAAGTGTTGGCGGCGGTGATGACCTCATCGCCATGGCCGATGCCGAGCGCCTTGAGCGGCAGCTTGAGCGCATCGGTGCCGGATCCGACTCCGATGGCGTGACGCACGCCGATCAGCTCGGCAAAGCGCTTCTCGAATTCGGCAACCGGCTTGCCAAGGGTGAAGTCCCCGGTCGCCACCAGCCGGCCGATCTCGGCCAGGATGGGGGCGGGGTCGGAGAATTGCTCGAGCAGATAGGAATATCGAACGTCGTACATGTGACCCGTCAGGTGGAATGGAGTTGAGGAGAGGGGGTGTGCGAGGCGGCATGCGCGCGCTCGATCGAGGTCGCAATCGCGGCCGCGGAAAGTCCATGCTTCTTCAGCAGTGAGTCCTGCGAACCGTAATTGTGCATGAAGCGGTCCGGCAGCGACAGCCGAAGCATCGCCGGCAGGCCTGAAGCGAGCTTGTCGATCAACGCCTCCACAACGGCGCTGCCGAGGCCGCCGGAGGGCACGTGCTCCTCCAGCGTTGCCACGAGCTTGACGCCGCGAACCGACTGCAGCAGCGCTTCGGTGTCGAACGGCTTCACCGTATGCATGTGCAGGATGCCGGCGCGAATGCCTTGCGCGGCCAGCAGGTCGGCTGCGGCGATGGCGCGCTGAAGCATGATGCCGGTGGTCACCATGAGGACGTCGCCCGGCGGCCGCATCAGGATGGCCTTGCCGATCTCAAAACCGTGCTCGGCCTTCGAGACGATCGCATCGCCGCCCTTGCCCAGCCGGATGTAGATCGGTCCGGTCCAGTCGAGCGTCTTTTCCATCAGCCGCGCGGCCTCGTCGGCATCGCACGGGCAGACCACCGTCATGTTCGGCAGCGCCCGCATGATGGCGATGTCCTCGATCGCCTGGTGCGTGGGGCCGAGCGGTGCATAGACGAGGCCGCCGCCATTGGCGATCAGCCGCACCGGCAGATTGTGCAGGCAGAGATCGACGGCCACCTGCTCGTAGCAGCGGCGGGTGAGGAATGTCGCGATGGTATTGACGTAAGGCACGAAGCCTTCCATCGCCAGGCCGGCGGACATGCCGATGATGTGCGCTTCCGAAATGCCCTCGATCAGATGGCGCTTGGGAAACTCCTTGCTCATCGCACGCAGCGTGCCGGCGCCGGGATCGGAGCCGATGTAGAGCACTCGCTCGTCGCGCGCGGCGAGCTTGTGGACCATGTTCATGGCGGTGTTGCGCATGGGGAGCCGATCAAAAATCGCCGACGGCGACGCGGATGGCGTCGAGCTCGCTGTCGGTCAGCTTGTTCTTGTGATGCCAATCGGCGTTGGATTCTGCAGCCGGCAGACCCTTGCCCTTGACGGTATGGCAGATGATGGCAGTCGGTTTCCCGGCAACGGCCGGGACCTGCTTCAGCACGGTGCGCAGGGTGCCGACGTCGTGGCCGTTGAGCTCCTGCACGGCAAAGCCGAAGCTGCGCCATTTGTCCGCGAGCGGCTCCAGCGGCAGGACGTAGTCGGTCGGCCCGTAGCTCTGGAGCTTGTTGTAGTCGATCATCGCGACCAGATTATCGAGCCCGTGCTTGGCCGCGCCCATGGCGGCCTCCCACACCGATCCCTCGTTGATCTCGCCGTCGCCGAGCAGGACGAAGGTCCGGTAGCTGCGCTCGCGCATGCGGGCGGCGAGCGCAAGACCGACGCCGATCGACAGACCATGCCCGAGCGCGCCGGTCGACGCCTCGACCCCCGGCACCATGCCGTATTCGGGATGTCCGCCCAAAATGCTGTCCGGACCGCAGAAGCCGTCCAGCTCCGACAGCGGGAAGAAGCCGCGATCGGCGAGTAGCGCGTAGAGCGCCAGACAACCGTGTCCCTTGCTGAGGATCGCGCGGTCGCGATCGGGATCGCGCGGATTTTTCGGATCGATCCGCAGCACATCGTCGTAGAGCACGCGCACCATCTCGATCAGCGACAGGGCGGGTCCGACATGTCCGCGTCCCGCAGAACGGACAGAACCGAGGACCAGGCGGCGCAAATAAAGACTGCGCTCGTCCAGCGTGCAGGTGAGGGCGGCTTCAGCGTGGGGTGAGATCTGGATCACGTTGGCAAATCGTTTGATGGAGCCGGCGGGCTTTGTCGAGCTGGCCGGCAAGGCGGACCGTCAGATCGCCACCTTGCGCAGCCAGGGCGCGCCGGGAGCGGCTTTCCGGCAAATAAGCATTCAGGACAATCAGGCACCAAATCGCCCCGAACACAGGATACAGTACGTCTCGGCGGATCGCAAACGCGTCATCCCCAGCCTCGAAGGCGCGCGAGAGCCGTTCGATCAACCGGTTCGCGCTGGCCTCCGGCAGATCGCTGCCGGGATGAATCGCGGTGTCGGACACGAGCTTGACCGGATCGTCCCAGCCGAAATATTCAAAGTCGATGAAGCGCAGCCTGCCATCTTCGGTGCGCAGCGCGTTGTGCAATCCGAAATCCGACGGGCTCAATGCGCGATGGGCCGGTGCCAGGTCCGCTGCGGGATCCCGGCCCAGTTCCGCGTAGCGGCGACGGAGCCGCTGAATGGCGGCGGCAGTGCTGGGAACCAGGTTGCCATCGATGAACGCGCGCAGGTCCGGATGATCAACCGAGGCCCGTCTTAGTCCGTCCAGACGCTGCTCGTATTGGGCGACGGCTTCCTCGGGCGAAAAGATGCTGGCTGAGGCGTTCCGCAAAGTCTGCGCACCCTCGGCCTCGCGCAGCTTCTGCAATTCGATCAGGAAGTCGGCCAGCTGGTCGGCATCGCCGTCCTGGGGGCGCAGCACCGCCGCTTCGCCGTCGAACCATTGATACAACGCGCAGAACGTATCCGCGTCCTTCGCGACCGGGCGCGGTGTCGAGATGATGCCGTGGCGCGACAGAAACGACAGCGCGTCATATTCCTGTCCCAGGCGATCGCGCCCGTCGGACGGATATTGCTTGAGGGCGAGGGGCGGACCCTCCGCCATCTCCAGCCGAAACACCCTGTTGTTGCCGCCGGACCGCGCCGGTTGAGCGCCCGCGACCCTTGCCCCGGAGAGGCGGCTGCCGATCGAGATCGCATCCTGCGCGCTCAGGTCCGGCTCGCTCATTGCGCGAACACTCCGCGGCTTATATCCGCCCAGGTCGCGATCGGCTCGCAATGCTCGGGATGGGGAGGCCGCGACTGCGTGAACAGGATCGATCGCGTCGCCTTCGGAAAATGCGGCTGCTCGAAGACATCGACGAGATCGTCAATGAAGATATCGAGCTCAAGGCTCGCGAGCCGCTCCACCTTGGCCGCCAGCGTGTCCTCGAAATAGACATTGCCCGACGCCAACGCCGCATCGGCGACGTCGATGAGGCCCGCGCCCTTCAGCCAGCCGCGCGCGGCCTCGCGCAGATCGACGTGCTCCGGGTCCTGGTGACCAAACTGGGTCTTGTGGCTGACGATGTAGACGCTCGCGCCGGCCTTGCGGCAGCTTGCGAGAAACTCGCGGACACCGGGATAGATCTCGGCGCCGCCGATGCCCTTGCCGTAGACAAAGCCCTGCAGCCCCTGCCAGGCAAGCTCACCGCCGGCGCGGGACCGCAACAGATCCCGCAACTCGGTCTTCAGCCCGACCCAGCCCTCCGGCACCAGCCCACGCTGGCGCGCGGCGGCGGCAAAGACCTTGTCGTAGCAGATGATCGTGTTGTCGAAATCGATGCCGATCCGCACGCCGCTCACTTCAGGCTGATGTTCTGCATCATCTTGATGTTGAAGTACCGGGGATCGTTCAGCGAGTTCGGCAGGCGGCCGGCCTTGAAGGCGTCCACGAGTCCGGACACGGCCTGCTCGATCGTGTGCGTCGGCGCAAATCCGAGCTCGCGGCGGATCTTCTCCGAGGAGACGTGGTAGGAGCGCAGATCGTCGGTCGGCTCGACGGCCACGTCGACGTTGTTTCCGACCACCGATTTGACGATGTCGGCGATCTTCATCAGCGAGTGGTTTTCGTAGCCGATATTGTAGGTCTTGCCGTCGATCTTCGCGTCATCCTGCTGAAGCAGGAACAGATAGGCCGCCGACATGTCCTCGATGTGCAGATTGGGCCGCTTCTGCGTTCCGCCGAACACGCGGATGCGGCCGGTGTTGACCGCGAGGTTGGTCAGGATGTTGACGACGACGTCGAGCCGCTGCCGCGGCGCGTAGCCGCAGACGGTGGCCGGACGAACCGTGCAGGTGACGAAGCCGGACGCGGCCTCTTCGGCGAGGTCGGTCTCGCACATCGCCTTGAACTTGGAGTAGTCCGTGAGCGGCTCGCAGGACAGTTCCTCGGTCACCTCGGCCTCGTCCTTGATGCCGTAGACGCTCGACGAGGAGGCATAGATGAAGCGCTTGATGCCGGCCTTCTTCGCGGCGCGCACCATCGGACGGAAGCAGTCGTAATTGATGGACTTGCCGAGCCCCGGATCCAGCTCGAACGAGGGGTCGTTGGAGATGCAGGCGAGGTGGATCACCGCGTTGTTGCCGCGCAGGGCCTCGTTGATCGCGGCCTCATCGCGGATGTCGCCCTTGATCAGGCGCAGGTTCGGATTGTCGCGAACGGCGTTGAAGACGTCGTCACCGTACATGAAGAGGTCGAGCACAGTGACCTTGTGGCCGGCCGCCAGCAACCGGGGAACCAGTACGCTGCCGACATAGCCGGCACCACCGGTGACCATCACGTTCCATTTCTGATCAATCACTGTCGTTCTCCAAATTTCTCGTTAGCGTCACTTCAACAAGGCGGTGACGAATTTGACCAGCGGCGCCTTTTCGACCGAGCTGCGGTGACCGACGATGCCGACCTTGATCGCGCCTGCCGCGTTACCGATGAAGGCGACGTCCTCGATATTGCCGCCGGCCGCCACCAGCGGCGCCGTAATCGTCAGGAAGGCATCGCCGGCGCCGACCGTGTCCACCACGGTCTTGGTGAAAGCAGGCACGCGCGCGACGCCGGTCTTCGACGAGAAGGGGTAGCAGCCGAAGGAGCCGTGCGTGATGATCATGTTGTCGCAATCGATCTTGCCGTGCAGGCCGTCCTCGATCACCGACGCGATGTCGTTGAATTTGTCGGTCGCGGCCAGGCGCGCTTCCGGCGCGTCGATGCAGACGTAGTCGGCCCGCGGATACTTCGTGATCAGATTGTAGCCGTGGTTGCCGCTGTTGCTCTGGGCGTTGACCGCCAGGAATTTGGAATTCGCGATCAACGTGTCGATCGTGCTGGATGCGATCATGCCGTGACCGAAATCGGTGACGATGACCACGTCCGCGCCGCGCACGCGTTCCGCGGTGACCCTGTCGATCTCCTTGCGCGCGGTCTCGTCCAGTGGCGTGTCGTCCATGGTGTAGACTTCGAACAGCTTGTGCAGATAGCCCAGCTCGACGTACCGCAATTTGCGCGTCGTCGGGCGGCCCTGAATGCGGATCGGCGTGAGCGTGACATTCGGGCGGACATGCGCGCGAATGAATTCTTCGGGGTAGTCGTTGCCACCCAGCGTCGTGACGATCTCCACCGACTTGCAGAAGCTCGCCACGTGATTGGCCGCGGCAATGACGCCGCCGGCAAATTGCTCGCCATTCTTGAACAGCGTAGCGACGATGTTCTCCTTTGAAGCCTTCCCGAGCGCCGTGACGTACTGGTATTCGTCGATGATGGTATCGCCGACCAGCACGACGTGCATGTCCTGGATCTTGTCGATCAGCTTCAGCAGGCGTTCGGCGCCGCCGCCTTCGCGCACCTTCTGGAGGTAGTCGCGCAGGGGCGGATCGTAGATGTCGAAGTAGCGGTTCAGCAGCGACGACGAGCTGAAGGTCACGTCGCGCGTGAAGACGACTCGCCCGCCGTGACGTTCGACGGCCTCGCGCTCGGTGGCGATCTTGCCGGTGACGTCATCCTCGGGGTTTTCGTAATCCGAGCCCTTCACGTAGATGTCGGGGCGCACGGTATCGAGGACCGGCTCGGCGCTGGACGTCCGGTTGATGCCGACCCAGTCGACCGTGCCGAGCGCGGCCAGCATCTCGGCGCGCATGTTCTCCGGAAAGATCGGCCGCCCCGGGCCCTTGTTGACGAAACGGTCGGCGGTGATTGTCACGATGACCACGTCGGCCTCGTTGCGCGCCGCCAGGATGTGCCGGACGTGGCCGAGATGCACCAGATCGAACACGCCGTGGCACAACGCGACGGTCTGGCCCTTTGCCTGCGCGGCGCGTGCAACCGCGCCGAGGTCCTCGATCGTCTTGATCTTCTCGTGCGGTGCCGGATGGCCGTTCGGCTTGTCTGTCGGAGCATTACCCATGTGAATTACCCAAAGCGCCGGCAGGTCTCAGATGGCCGGCCCGAAATTGATCGACTCGCAGCAACGATATCCCGCGAACCTGTTCAAGAGCTTGCCTTCTGCGGCGAGCCATTGTCGTCACCGAGATATTTGAACCAGTCCTTGGTGGCGTCGGCAATCTTGTCGACCGTCCAGAGGGGCGCGTCCTTGTACTGATCCATCGATTTCAGCATCGTCGCAACGCCGTCCTCGAATTTCACCTTCGGCGTCCAGTTCAGGACCCGTTTGATCTTGGTGATGTCGGCGTAGGTGCAGTCGGGTTCGCCCGGACGCTTGGGGATGTGCACCTTGTCGCCGCCGAGAAGCTCGACCAGCCGGTTGACGCTGTAGGTGTTGTCCGAGCCAACGTTGAATATCTCGTGCGAAATATCGGAGCGCGCGGCGGTCACGAAGGCGTCGGCGACGTCGCTGACGAAGGTGAAGTCGCGCGTCTGCTCGCCGTCGCCGACCACCGTGAAGGGCTTGCCGGCAAGCTTCTGCGCCATGAACACGCCGAATACGGCACCGTAGGTGCCCGTGGTGCGATGGCGCGGCCCATACACGTTGAACAGGCGGAGCGCGACCGCGGGCAGCTTATAGACCTGGCACCAGTGCATGACGCACTGCTCGCCGAGATTCTTGGTAAGGGCGTAGGGATACATCGGCCGGATCTCGGCGCTCTCGGGCGTCGGATAGACGTCGGGAATGCCGTAGCAGGATGACGATGCGGCGTAGACGAAGCGCTTGGCGCCCGCATGCCGTGCCGCCTCGAGAACGTTGACCGTGCCGTCGACATTGGCGCGATGATACGGGATCGGGGACTCGATCGAGGGAACGATGTCGGCCAGCGCCGCGAG
The DNA here is from genome assembly GCF_023006445.1 of Bradyrhizobium sp. SHOUNA76. Lineage (NCBI taxonomy): Bacteria > Pseudomonadati > Pseudomonadota > Alphaproteobacteria > Hyphomicrobiales > Nitrobacteraceae > Bradyrhizobium > Bradyrhizobium sp. SHOUNA76. The sequence continues at coordinate 47,072 of NZ_JALBHA010000004.1, read as the reverse complement.
GTGGAAGACCCAGTCGATCCCCTGGAAATACGGCTTGATCGATTCCAGGTCGGTGACATCCGCCCGCACGACCTTCAACTGGCTCGAATTGGCCCGCGAAGCCAGATTTTCGGGGCGGCCGATCACAAAATTATCGAGCGCGATGACCTCATGGCCATCATCGAGGAGGCGATCGACGAGGTGACTTCCGATGAAACCTGCGCCACCGGTGACAATGCATTTCATGGGGAACATCCGTGACGCGAATGCCCAGCGAAACAGGCCCGCCAATGTTAAGGGAAACTCGAAAGCCGACTATCAGCCGCTCGCCAACTTTGCAAGCATTATACCTTTGCAATCCCTAGTAATAGCCGGTATCAGGGCGTCATGTTGCAGCCGAGCCGCCAGCCCATGCCTGTCGAGTCCGTCGATCCCGATCACAAGGCTTTCCTCGACGATTATGTGGGGCGCCTCCATCGCGCGACGGCGATTGACGATGGCGTTTTTGCCGGGATCTCCGCCACCCGCACCATCTGGTTGCGCACGCGCGAGCAGGGCGGCCGCGTCATCTTCATCGGTAATGGCGGCTCGGCCGGCATCGCCTCGCATCTGGCGATTGATCTTGCGAAGAACGCATCGGTGCCTGCGCTCTGCTTCAGCGACGCGAGCATGATGTCGTGCCTTGCCAACGACTACGGGTTCGAGGATTGGATCGCGCACGCCGTGCGGTTGAACGCACGTGCCGGCGACTGCCTCGTCGCGATCAGCTCGTCGGGACGCTCGAAGAACATCCTCAATGCGGTTGCGCAGGCGCGGACGATGAAGCTCGACGTGATCGGGCTGTCGGGCATGAATGTGGACAATCCGCTGCGCAATCTCGGCGACGTCAATTTCTGGGTCGACAGCCGCAGCTACAACATTGTCGAGACCACGCACCAGTTCTGGATGATGGCCGCGATCGACCTCGTCATCGGTCGCGCGGAATATCCGGCATCCTGAGGCGGGCATCCGATGCAGTCGCGGTTCAAACAGGCGGCCCTGTTTTCGGTAAAGCTGCTGCTGTCGATCGCCGTGCTGGTCTACATCGCGCGCGGTCTCGACCTGCAACGGTTGCGCAGCCATCTCGTCTCGGTCGATCCTTTCCTGTTCGTCCTCGCACTGGCGCTGATCTTCTTCCAGACCTTCGTGCTCAACGGCCGGTGGGAGCTGATCATGCGCGCGCTCGGCGTGTCGCTGGACTGGCTCGCGGGCTGGCGGATCCTCATGATCAGCCTCTGGTTCAATCAGGTGTTGCCGTCGTCGGTCGGCGGGGACGCGGTGCGGATGTGGCTGCTGCGCCAGCGTGGCGTGCAGTGGCCGGAGGCGGTCAAGGGCGTTGCGGCCGACCGTTTCACGGCATTGATCGGGCTGATCGTGCTGATGGTGGCCGGATTGCCGTTGCTGCTATCGCGCGTGTCCAATCAGGCCGCGATCCTGGCCATCGGCGGGCTGACGCTGGCAGGCGTCGCCGGCACCGTGGTGCTGTTGACGCTCGACCGTCTGCCCAGGCGCCTCATTGCGCATCCGGCGATCGCAAGCTTCGTCCGGTTCGGAACGCTTGTCAGGTTTCTTCTCCTGCAGTCCGAGCGCCGCGCTCTGCTGTTCGGATCGGCGCTCCTCATCCATCTCGTGACCGCGGCGGCCTGCTACGCCTTGGCGCGCGGTGTCGGAGCGCAGCTCTCGGTGCTGGACGCCGTCGTCCTGATTCCGCCGGTGGTGCTGTTGACGGCCGTCCCGATCTCGATCAGCGGCTGGGGCGTTCGTGAGGGAGCGATGGTCGCCTGCCTCGGTCTGGCGGGCGTGCCTTCCGAGGAAGCGCTGTCGGTGTCGCTCCTGCTGGGCGCCATCAGCGTGATCATCGGGCTCGTCGGCGGCGCGATCTGGCTGGCAAGCCCGGAGCGCGGCTCGTATTCCGCGGACAAGGCTGCCAAGGCGGCGGAGGAAGGCCCCAGCTACGACGGGCTGGGCAAGGAAGTCTCGAGCCACCCATGACCCTTTTCAGCTCGTTGCTGCAGGTCTGGTTTTCACAGGGTGGGATTGCCTCACCCGCCCGCGCATCTCATTTTTCGGTTCCACGATGAAAAATCTGTTCTACGTCCGCCATACCTGCCGCCTCTGTCATTCGGACAAGCAAGAGCTGGTCGTCCCGATGGCAGGCATGCCCATCGGCACGCCGAACTTCCAGGTCCCGGACGCCAGCGTCGACGATCCCGTGTTCCGGGCCGCGGTGCCGATGGCGCTGCATCTGTGCCGGGATTGCGGTCATCTGCAGATCCTCCATGTCGGCAATCCGGAGATCCAGTACCGCAACTACGTCTACACCACCTCGCTCTCGCTCGGCCTGCGCGAGCATTTTGCTGGCTATGCCAACGACGTCGTCAGCCGCTTTGGTATTACGCCGGGCTCGCTGGTCGTCGAGCTCGGCAGCAACGACGGATCGTTGCTCGGGTTCTTCAAAGAGCGCGGTATGCGGGTGCTGGGCGTCGATCCCGCCGTCGACATCGCGCGGCGCGCGACGGAGGCGGGGATCGAGACCATCGGCGATTTCTTCACCGATGCCATCGGTCACCGCATCCTGCAGAGCCACGGTGCGGCGAGCGTCGTGATCGCCAACAACATGATCGCCAATGTCGACAATCTCGACCCACTGGTGATCGGGGTTCGCGACGTGCTGGCGCCGGACGGGTTGTTCGTCTTCGAAACGCAATACGGCGTCGACGTCACCGAGAAGAACCTGCTCGACACCGTCTATCACGAGCATCTGTCGTATTTTAACATCAAGCCGCTGATCCGTTTCTTTGCCCGGCTCGGCATGGAGCTGATCGACGTCCAGCACATCTGGACCAAGGGTGGCTCGATCCGCGTGACCGTGCAGCGTGCCGGCGGCGCCAAGAAACCGTCGGCCGAGGTCGCGCGCTTCGTTGCCGAGGAGGAACGGCTCGGCGTCGATCAGCCGGCCTATTATGCACCCTACGTGAAGCGGATCGCCGCCATCCGCGACGAGTTGGTCGCGATGGCTGATGCCGCCCATGCGCGCGGGCAGCTCGTTGCCGGCTACGGCGTCTCGGTCGGCACCACGACCCTGCTGCCGCAGTTCGGCCTGGAGAACAAGATCGACTTCCTGGTGGACGACGACCCCAAGAAGGGGAACGTGATGGCCGGCCCGGGTTATGACATCCCGATCCTGCCGCCCGCCGCCCTTTACGAGCGCAAGCCGGCATTCGTCGTCGTTTTCGCCTGGCGCTATGTCGACCCGATCCGGGCCAAGCACGCCCGCTATTTCGCCGAAGGCGGAAAGTTCGTGGTGCCGCTGCCGGGCACTTCGATGGTCGACCGGGCGGACTGACCGCGCGAGGCGCCGAAGAGGCGAGCGCTCCATTGGAGCGTTCTGAAGGAACCGGCCGGAAGCTGCGGTCAGGCCTTGCGAGGGTGGGCAGATAAGTTCTTGATTCGCCTGGGCTCTGCTCTGACGCCCGGGAAGGGCGGCTCGTCGAGGCGAGTCCCCTATATCTTGACCTTTGGTCCTATCCGCAGTAGATACCCCGCACTCGCAGCCGGCCCGTTAGACGCGGATCTCCGGCGCGGCTTTGAAATCCCCGAACAATCGAGCCCGGTTTCCGGCTCATCCTTCGAGACAGAGGGCTGGGCCAACGGCGGCTGTTCGGATCCCTGAAATTCATTCGCGTCTGTCGACGGACGTTGGACATCAAAACGATGGCAGTCAGCCCGTTCAAGTTCTTGCAGGAAGTACGCTCGGAGACGGCCAAGGTCACCTGGCCAACCCGCCGCGAGACCACGATCACCACCATCATGGTGTTCGTCATGGTCGCCGTGGCCTCGATCTTCTTCTTCGCCGCCGACCAGATCATCCGGGTCCTCATCACCTTCCTTCTGGGCATTCACTGATGGCAACAGCAACCGCTCAACTGTCTGACAAGCGCTGGTACATCGTCCACGCCTATTCGAACTTCGAGAAGAAGGTCGCCGAATCGATCCGCGAGCAGGCCAAGCAGCGCGGGCTCGAGGAGCTGTTCGAGCTGGTGCTGGTTCCGACCGAGAAGGTCACGGAAGTGCGCCGCGGCCGCAAGATCGACGCCGAACGCAAGTTCTTCCCGGGCTACGTGCTGGTGAAGATGAAGCTGACCGACGAGGCGTTTCATCTGATCAAGAACACGCCGAAGGTCACCGGCTTCCTCGGCGCCGAAAACAAGCCGATGCCGATCTCGGAGGCCGAAGCCATGCGTATCCTGCACCAGGTGCAGGAGGGCGTGGAACGGCCGAAGGCGTCGGTGTCGTTCGAGATTGGCGAGAACGTGCGCGTGGCCGATGGCCCGTTCGCCTCGTTCTCGGGTGTCGTCGAGGAAATCGACGAGGCGCGCTCGCGCGTGAAGGTCGCGGTGTCGATCTTCGGCCGGGCCACGCCGGTCGAACTGGAATTCGGTCAGGTCGAGAAGGTCTGACCGTTTGTCTCCCTCTCCCCGCAAGAGCGGGGCGAGGGAGAAGAGAGGCCGTGGGAGGACGAGGGCGGTTGCCAGCCGCCTGTTGATCCCGACCACGAACCTGAAACCGCCGGCGACATGCCGGCACAACAGGAGTGATACATGGCAAAGAAAGTGACCGGATACCTGAAGCTTCAGGTCCCGGCCGGTGCGGCGAATCCTTCGCCCCCGATCGGTCCCGCGCTCGGTCAGCGCGGTCTCAACATCATGGAGTTCTGCAAGGCGTTCAACGCGCAGACCCAGAAGGAAGAGAAGAACACCCCGATTCCCGTCGTGATCACGATCTACGCCGATCGTTCGTTCACGTTCGAGATGAAGACGCCTCCGATGTCGTTCTTCCTCAAGCAGGCCGCCAAGATCCAGTCCGGCTCGAAGGCGCCGGGCCGCGACAAGGCCGGCAAGGTGACCAAGGCGCAGGTGCGCGAGATCGCCGAGAAGAAGATGAAGGATCTGAATTGCGACTCGATCGAATCGGCCATGAAGATGGTCGAGGGCTCTGCCCGTTCGATGGGTCTGGAAGTGGCGGGGTAAGCGGTCATGGCAATCGGAAAGCGTTTGAACAAAGCCCGCGAAGGTGTTGACCGCGAAAAGCTTTATCCGCTCGCGGACGCCATCAAGATGGTCAAGGAACGCGCGAAGGCGAAGTTCGACGAGACCATCGAGGTCGCGATCAATCTCGGCGTCGATCCGCGTCACGCCGACCAGATGGTCCGTGGTGTCGTGACCCTGCCGAACGGCACCGGCCGTACGCTCCGCGTCGGCGTGTTCGCCCGTGGCGCCAAGGCTGATGAGGCCAAGGCTGCGGGTGCCGACGTCGTCGGCGCCGAAGACCTGGTCGAGAAGGTGCAGAACGGCTCGATCGATTTCGACCGCTGCATCGCCACCCCCGACATGATGCCGCTGGTCGGCCGTCTCGGTAAGGTGCTCGGCCCGCGCGGCCTGATGCCGAACCCGAAGATCGGCACCGTCACCATGGACGTCACCGGTGCGGTGAAGGGTGCCAAGGGCGGCTCGGTCGAGTTCCGTGTCGAGAAGGCCGGCATTCTGCAGGCCGGTGTCGGCAAGGCCTCGTTCTCCGAGGAGAAGCTGGTCGAGAACATCAAGGCTCTGGCCGATGCTGTCTCCAAGGCCAAGCCCGCCGGTTCCAAGGGCACCTACATCCAGCGCGTTGCGGTGTCCTCGACGATGGGCCCGGGCGTGAAGGTCGAGCCGGGCACCATCCTCGGCTAAGTCTGGAAATTGCATGACGCGAGGGGCGGAATTGGGCAACCGATTCCGCCCCTCGTCGTTTGTGAGGGCTTTCACCGGAAACAAGAACAATGGCTGACAAGGTCCTGATCTATTCGCGCTTTCCCAAGTCGATGATGGCGCGGTTCGCCGAACGGTTCGAATTGCTCGACACGGGCGGCAAGCCCGCGCCAGAGGTGTTTTCGGCCGACGAACTCGGCGACGTCCGTGCGATGCTGACGGCGGGCGGCTCGCCGCTCGGTGCGGAGGGGATGGACCTGTTTCCAAAGCTCGGCGCCATCGTTTGCTACGGCACCGGCTATGACGGTGTCGACCTGAAGGCGGCAGCCAGCCGCAATATCGCGGTCGCCCACAGTCCCGGCGCCAATGCGGCCTCGGTCGCCGATATCGCGATGACCCTGATGCTGGCGACGACGCGTCGGATCCTGGTGGCTGACCAATATGTCCGCAGCGGCGACTGGGCCGCCTCGAAGCAATCGCCGATGATGCGCCCGCAAGCCGGCATGCCCGGCCGCCGCATCGGCGTCTACGGCATGGGCGAGATCGGCCGCAAGATCGCGGCGCGCTGCGCCGCTTTCGAGAGCGAGGTCGGCTATTTCAGCCGCAGCAAATACGATCTGCCCTATCAATACTTCCCAACGCTGGAGGCACTGGCCGACTGGTGCAGCGTGCTGATGATTGCGGTCCGGGCAGGGGCCGAGACCCAGCATGTCGTCAATGCCGGCATCCTGAGGCGACTGGGCGTAGACGGCTACGTCGTCAACATCTCCCGCGGCTCGGTGATCGACGAGAATGCCCTGGTCGCGGCCCTCACAGACAAGACCATCGCTGGCGCCGGCCTCGACGTCTACGAGAAGGAACCGCACGCGCCCGATGCGCTGACGGCGCTTCCCAGCGTGGTGTTCGCCCCGCATATCGGCGGCCACACCCTCGAATCGCACGTTGCCATGCAGAACTGTGTGCTGGCGAACCTGACCGCGTTCTTCGCGGGCCGGCCGCTGCCCCATGCGGTCAAATCGGCCTGAATCGGTCCTTATCGGCCCGGGTCAAGCGCCCGCGGCAACAGATTGGAACTGGTGTGAATTTTGCTCTTGGCAAGCACGCCCGGAGCGGTTAAAGAACCGCCTCCGGACGTGCCGGCCTCGGCTGGCGCGTTCGTGCACGCATTCCAAAACCCGACACGACAGGAGATCATTCCTTTTCAGGACGTCCGAGAGGATTTGCCCGAAAAGGAAGGAAAACCCGTCAGTTGGTGGAATGTGGGCAGAGGTCGGGCGGTTCGCCGGCTGACCTTGTCCTGTCCAAGACTGCAGGCGCCCGCGGGGAATTTCGATTTCTCAACGGCTTAATCGCATGGCCTGCATAGACGGGTGAAGACCGGATTTCACTTCGCATCCAGCTTTAAGGGCTGGCTTTGCGAAACGGGTCTGGTTCGGACCTCGACACGCCGTGGGCCCTAGGGCTCCCGGAGGGCAGGCTTTGAATCGTCGTTTTGCCCGGCGTGTCCTCAGGGTTTTGCCCCGAGGTTCAGGTTTGGGTGGGACGATGGGTGCAACCCGGCGGTCCCGCTTCTCGCGATGACCGCCAACCGGAAAGAGCTTGCTGTGGAACGAGCGGCAAAAAAGGAAGCGGTCGAACAGCTCAATGGGGTCTTCAAGACCACGAGCGTCGCGGTCGTTGCCCAATATTCCGGCCTGACCGTTGCCCAGATGCAGAAGCTGCGTACGCAGATGAAGCAGGCTGGCGCCTCGGTGAAGGTCTCGAAGAACCGTCTCGCCAAAATTGCTCTTGAAGGCACTGACGTCGTTGCCATCGGTCCCATGCTTAAGGGGCCGACCGTGATCGCCACTTCGAACGATCCGGTAGCGGCGCCGAAGGTCGCCATCGAATTCGCCAAGGCGAACGAAAAGTTCGTCATCATCGGCGGCTCGATGGGGAAGACCGTCCTGAATGTCGACGGCGTGAAGGCGCTTGCCTCGCTGCCGTCGCTTGACGAACTGCGCGCAAAGATCGTCGGCCTGCTTGTGGCCCCGGCGACCAAGATCGCTCAGCTCGCCAACGCGCCCGCGGGCAAGCTCGCGCGCGTCATCCAGGCTCATGCCTCAAAGGGCGAAGCGGCCTGACGCCCTTCGCAAAACTCAAACCCGAACCAGACATATACGTAAGGAAACTGAACAATGGCTGACCTGCAGAAGATCGTTGACGACCTCTCGAGCCTCACCGTGCTCGAAGCTGCCGAACTCGCGAAGCTCCTCGAAGAGAAGTGGGGCGTTTCGGCTGCCGCGGCTGTCGCCGTGGCCGGCCCGGCTGGTGGTGGCGCTGCTGCCGCTCCGGCTGAAGAGAAGACCGAGTTCACGGTCGTTCTCGCCGCCGCCGGCGACAAGAAGATCGAAGTCATCAAGGAAGTCCGCGCCATCACCGGCCTGGGCCTGAAGGAAGCAAAGGACCTCGTCGAGGGCGCGCCGAAGCCTGTCAAGGAAGGCGTGAACAAGGACGAAGCCGAGAAGATCAAGGTCCAGCTCGAGAAGGCTGGCGCGAAGGTCGAGCTCAAGTAAGCGCAAGCTTGCTGGTACGAGGTCCCGGGTGCGCATCAAGCGGCGCCCGGGATCTTGGCTCCCCTCAAGAGGGTGGGCCAGATGCAAAAGGCGTGCGACGGAACGTCCCGACGCGAGCCGAACACGAAAAAGTGTAGGGATTAGAGGGTTTACCCCTCGAATCTGCACTATTGTCGCCCCATATCGGTTCGACAGCACGAAAGCGCGGTGGGCAGGGGTGATTTCCCTGTAAGCCGTTGGGAGAGCAAGCTATTTCGGGCTTTTGCAGTCCGTGAAGACGATCGTTGTGACGGGCGGGCGTGCCTATGCGCCCCGCGCGTCGTTTTGCGTTTTGAAGGTCTGAAGAACAGATTCAGGACATGACGGCCTGAAACTGGATTTTCGGTTCCTCAAGACGGGTTCGAAAAATTCAACCCGGGGAGCGGCGGCAGCTGCGTCCTGGACGGCGCGCCCAGTGCGGGCGACGAAATGAGAGGCCACGATGGCGCAGCAGACATTCACCGGTCGCAAACGCGTTCGCAAGTTTTTCGGACACATCAAGGAAGTCGCCGAGATGCCGAACCTCATCGAGGTTCAGAAGGCGTCCTATGACCAGTTCCTGATGGTCGACGAACCCCAGGGTGGCCGTCTCGACGAGGGTCTGCAGGCGGTGTTCCGCTCGGTGTTCCCGATCTCCGACTTCTCGGGCACCTCGATGCTGGAATTCGTCCGCTACGAGTTCGAGCAGCCGAAATATGACGTCGACGAGTGCCGCCAGCGCGGCATGACCTTCGCGGCCCCCCTGAAGGTGACGCTGCGCCTCATCGTGTTCGATATCGACGAGGAAACCGGTGCGAAGTCGGTCAAGGACATCAAGGAGCAGGACGTCTACATGGGCGATATCCCGCTCATGACGATGAACGGCACCTTCATCGTCAACGGCACCGAGCGCGTCATCGTCTCGCAGATGCACCGGTCGCCCGGCGTGTTCTTCGATCACGACAAGGGCAAGACCCATTCCTCGGGCAAGCTGCTGTTCGCCGCCCGCGTCATCCCGTATCGCGGCTCCTGGCTCGATATCGAGTTCGACGCCAAGGACATCGTCTATGCGCGTATCGACCGTCGCCGCAAAATTCCGGTGACCTCGCTGATGTTCGCCCTCGGCCTCGACGGCGAGGCGATCCTCAGCACCTTCTACAAGAAGATCCTCTACAAGCGGACCAAGGAAGGCTGGCGCGTTCCGTTCGACGCCAACCGTTTCCGCGGCTACTCGACCGTCAACGATCTGATCGACGCCGATACCGGCAAGGTCGTGCTCGAGGCCGGCAAGAAGCTCACCGTCCGTGCCGCCCGCCAGCTCCAGGAGAAGGGGCTGAAGGCGCTGCGCTTGTCCGATGAGGAGCTGGTCGGCAATTACGTCGCCGAGGACCTCGTCAATCCGAAGACCGGCGAGATCCACGCTGAAGCCGGCGAGGAGATCACCGACAAGCTGATGAAGGGGCTCAACGAGCACGGCTACAAGGAACTGCCGCTGCTCGACATCGACCACGTCAATGTCGGCCCCTACATCCGCAACACGCTGTCGGCGGACAAGAACATGACGCGCGAGGATGCGCTGTTCGACATCTACCGCGTGATGCGTCCGGGCGAGCCGCCGACGCTGGATTCGGCGCAAGCCATGTTCCAGTCGTTGTTCTTCGACGCCGAACGCTACGACCTCTCCGCGGTCGGCCGCGTCAAGATGAACATGCGCCTCGACCTCGATGCGCCCGACACCCAGCGCACGCTGCGCAAGGAAGACATCCTCTCCGTCATCAAGACGCTGGTGGATTTGCGCGACGGCAAGGGCGAGATCGACGACATCGACCATCTCGGCAACCGCCGTGTGCGCTCGGTCGGCGAGCTCATGGAGAACCAGTACCGCATCGGCCTCCTGCGCATGGAGCGCGCGATCAAGGAGCGCATGTCCTCGGTCGACATCGACACGGTCATGCCGCAGGACCTGATCAACGCGAAGCCGGCGGCTGCCGCCGTGCGCGAGTTCTTCGGCTCCTCGCAGCTCTCGCAGTTCATGGACCAGACCAACCCGCTGTCGGAGATCACCCACAAGCGCCGCCTGTCGGCACTTGGACCGGGCGGTCTGACCCGCGAGCGCGCCGGCTTCGAGGTGCGCGACGTGCATCCGACGCATTACGGCCGCATCTGCCCGATCGAGACGCCGGAAGGTCCGAACATCGGCCTGATCAACTCGCTCGCGACCTTCGCGCGCGTGAACAAGTACGGCTTCGTCGAGACGCCGTACCGCAAGGTCAAGGACGGCCGCGTCACCGACGAGGTCGTGTATCTCTCGGCGATGGAAGAGGGCCGCTACACGGTCGCGCAGGCCAACGTGCCGCTCGACCCGAAGGGCCGCTTCACCGAAGACCTCGTGGTCTGCCGTCACGCCGGCGAAGTTTTGCCGGTGACGCCTGACAAGGTCGACTACATGGACGTGTCGCCGAAGCAGCTCGTTTCGGTCGCCGCGGCGCTGATCCCGTTCCTCGAGAACGACGACGCCAACCGCGCGCTGATGGGCTCGAACATGCAGCGCCAGGCGGTGCCGCTGGTTCGCGCCGAGGCGCCGTTCGTCGGCACCGGCATGGAAGGCGTGGTTGCGCGTGACTCGGGTGCCGCGATTGCGGCGCGCCGTTCCGGCGTGATCGACCAGATCGACGCGACCCGCGTCGTCATCCGCGCCACGGAAGATCTCGATCCGACCAAGTCGGGCGTCGATATCTACCGGCTGATGAAGTACCAGCGCTCCAACCAGTCGACCTGCATCAACCAGCGTCCGCTGGTGAAGGTCGGCGACATCGTCAAGAAGGGCGACATCATCGCCGACGGTCCCTCGACCGATCTCGGTGAGCTCGCGCTGGGGCGGAACGTGCTCGTCGCGTTCATGCCGTGGAACGGCTACAACTTCGAAGACTCGATCCTGCTCTCCGAGCGGATCGTGAAGGAAGACGTGTTCACCTCAATTCATATCGAAGAATTCGAGGTGATGGCCCGTGACACCAAGCTCGGACCCGAGGAAATCACCCGCGACATTCCGAACGTCTCGGAAGAAGCGCTGAAGAACCTCGACGAAGCCGGTATCGTCTACATCGGTGCGGAAGTGCGGGCCGGCGACATCCTGGTCGGCAAGATCACGCCGAAGGGCGAGAGCCCGATGACGCCGGAAGAGAAGCTCCTGCGCGCCATCTTCGGCGAGAAGGCTTCCGACGTTCGCGATACCTCGCTGCGCGTTCCTCCGGGCGTGCAGGGCACGATCGTGGAAGTGCGCGTGTTCAACCGTCACGGCGTCGACAAGGACGAGCGTGCGCTGGCGATCGAGCGGGAAGAGATCGAGCGTCTGGCCAAGGACCGCGACGACGAGCAGGCGATTCTGGACCGCAACGTCTACAACCGTCTTGCCGAGCTGCTCGAGGGGCGTCAGGGCATTGCCGGTCCCAAGGGCTTCAAGAAGGACACCAAGATCACCCGTGCGGTGCTCGAGGAGTATCCGAAGTCGCAGTGGTGGCTGTTCGCTTCGCCGAACGACAAGCTGATGGCCGAGATCGAGGCCATGCGGAAGCAGTACGACGAGTCGAAGAAGGGGCTTGAACAGCGCTTCCTCGACAAGGTCGAAAAGCTGCAGCGCGGTGACGAATTGCCGCCCGGCGTGATGAAGATGGTCAAGGTCTTCGTCGCGGTGAAGCGCAAGATCCAGCCCGGCGACAAGATGGCCGGCCGCCACGGCAACAAGGGCGTGGTGTCGAAGATCGTGCCGATCGAGGACATGCCGTTCCTCGAAGACGGCACGCATGCCGACATCGTGCTCAATCCGCTGGGCGTGCCCTCGCGCATGAACGTCGGACAGATCCTCGAGACCCATCTCGGCTGGGCCTGCGCCGGCCTCGGCAAGCGTATCGGCCAGACGGTCGATGCCTATTTGTCGAAGCAGGACATCAAGCCGCTGAAGGAAACCTTGAAGAAGGTCTACGGCGAGGACGAGACGATCAAGTCGCTCAACGACAACGAACTGATCGAGCTCGGCCACAACTTGAGCCGCGGCGTGCCGATCGCGACGCCGGTGTTCGACGGCGCCAAGGAAGCCGACATCGAGGAGATGCTGAAGCTTGCCGGTCTGGACGCTTCGGGCCAGTCGACCGTCTATGACGGCCGCACCGGCGATCCGTTCGATCGCAAGGTGACGGTGGGCTACATCTACATGCTCAAGCTGCACCATCTGGTCGACGACAAGATCCACGCGCGTTCGATCGGTCCGTACTCGCTCGTCACCCAGCAGCCGCTGGGCGGCAAGGCGCAGTTCGGCGGCCAGCGCTTCGGCGAAATGGAGGTGTGGGCGCTCGAGGCTTACGGCGCGGCGTACACGCTCCAGGAGATGCTGACGGTGAAGTCGGACGACGTCGCCGGCCGCACCAAGGTGTACGAGGCGATTGTGCGCGGCGACGACACGTTCGAGGCCGGTATTCCGGAATCGTTCAACGTGCTGGTCAAGGAAATGCGCTCGCTCGGCCTCAACGTCGACCTGCACAACTCCAAGGTGGGACCGGCGCCGACGTCGGAAGCGGCCGAGTAATCGACCTGTTCATGCCCGGCCTTTACGGCCGGGCACCGGCGCCCCGCCCGAGGCCTTGAGGGCAGGGCGCCCCGCTAAGTGATTTTCGAATTTGCGGCCGGAGGCGACCGGCATGCGAGGAGAAGACGATGAACCAAGAAATTATGAATCTCTTCAACCCGACGACGCCGGCTCAGGTCTTCGACCAGATCCGGATCTCGATCGCGTCTCCAGAGAAGATTCTGTCCTGGTCGTACGGCGAGATCAAGAAGCCGGAGACCATCAACTACCGTACCTTCAAGCCCGAGCGCGACGGCCTGTTCTGCGCCCGCATCTTCGGGCCGATCAAGGATTACGAGTGCTTGTGCGGCAAGTACAAGCGCATGAAGTACAAGGGCATCATCTGCGAGAAGTGCTCGGTCGAGGTCACGCTGTCGCGCGTCCGGCGTGAGCGCATGGGCCATATCGAGCTCGCAGCCCCCGTCGCCCACATCTGGTTCCTGAAGTCGCTGCCCTCGCGCATCGGCCTCTTGCTGGACATGACGCTGAAGGATCTCGAGCGGATCCTCTATTTCGAATACTACGTCGTGCTCGAGCCGGGACTCACCGCGCTGAAGGACCGCCAGCTGCTGTCGGAAGACGAGTATCTGAAGGCGCAGGACGAGTACGGCCAGGATTCCTTCACCGCCATGATCGGCGCGGAAGCGATCCGCGAGCTGCTCAAGGGCATGGACCTCGAGAAGCTCGAATTGTCCTTGCGCGCGGAGATGCAGGAGACCGACTCCGATATCAAGCACAAGAAGCTGGCCAAGCGCCTGAAGATCGTGGAAGCGTTCCGCCACTCCGGCAACAAGCCGGAATGGATGATCATGACCGTGGTCCCGGTGATTCCGCCGGACCTGCGTCCGCTGGTGCCGCTCGACGGCGGCCGCTTCGCGACCTCCGACCTCAACGACCTCTACCGCCGCGTCATCAACCGCAACAACCGCTTGAAGCGGCTGATGGAGCTGCGTGCGCCCGACATCATCATCCGCAACGAGAAGCGCATGCTTCAGGAAGCGGTCGATGCGCTGTTCGACAACGGCCGCCGCGGCCGCGTCATCACGGGCGCCAACAAGCGCCCGCTGAAGTCGCTCGCCGACATGCTCAAGGGCAAGCAGGGCCGCTTCCGCCAGAACCTGCTCGGCAAGCGCGTAGACTATTCGGGCCGTTCGGTGATCGTGGTCGGTCCCGAGCTGCGCCTGCATCAGTGCGGCCTGCCGAAGAAGATGGCGCTCGAGCTGTTCAAGCCGTTCATCTATTCCCGGCTTGACGCCAAGGGCCTGTCCACCACCGTGAAGCAGGCGAAGAAGCTGGTCGAGAAGGAGCGGCCCGAGGTCTGGGACATCCTGGACGAGGTCATCCGCGAGCATCCGGTGCTGCTGAACCGCGCGCCGACGCTGCATCGTCTCGGCATCCAGGCGTTCGAGCCGGTGCTGATCGAGGGCAAGGCGATCCAGCTTCACCCGCTGGTCTGCTCCGCGTTCAACGCCGACTTCGACGGCGACCAGATGGCCGTGCACGTCCCGCTGTCGCTCGAAGCGCAGCTGGAAGCGCGCGTCCTGATGATGTCGACCAACAACATCCTGCATCCCGCCAACGGTCAGCCGATCATCGTGCCGTCGCAGGACATCGTGCTCGGCCTCTACTACGTCTCGATCATGCGCGAAGGCCTGCCCGGCGAGGGCAAGGTGTTCGGCGAGATGGCTGAGCTCGAGCACGCGCTGCATGCGAAGGTCATCCACCTCCACACCAAGATCAAGTACCGGTGGGAAGGCATCGACGAGACCGGCAAGATCTCCAAGCGCTGGATCGAGACCACCGCCGGCCGCGTCATGCTCGGCAATCTGCTGCCGAAGAACCCGCGCGTCCCGTACGAGATCATCAACAAGCTGATGACCAAGCGCGAGATCTCGGGCGTCATCGACCAAGTCTACCGCCACTGCGGTCAGAAGGAGACGGTGATCTTCTGCGACCGCATCATGGCGCTCGGCTTCTACAACGCGTTCAAGGCCGGCATCTCGTTCGGCAAGGACGACATGGTCGTACCGCACTCCAAGTGGAAGATCGTCGACACCACCCGTACGCTGGCGAAGGATTTCGAGCAGCAGTACAACGACGGTCTGATCACCCATGGCGAGAAGTACAACAAGGTCGTCGACGCCTGGTCGAAGGCCACGGAAGAAATCGCCAAGGCGATGATGAAGGAGATCTCCTCCACCAAGAAGACGGCGAGTGGAGCGGATGCCGACATCAACTCGATCTACATGATGGCTCACTCCGGTGCCCGCGGTTCGCCGGCCCAGATGCGCCAGCTCGCCGGCATGCGCGGCCTGATGGCCAAGCCGTCGGGTGAGATCATCGAGACGCCGATCATCTCGAACTTCAAGGAGGGCCTCTCGGTTCTCGAGTACTTCAACTCGACCCATGGCGCCCGCAAGGGTCTCGCGGACACCGCGTTGAAGACCGCGAACTCGGGCTACCTGACCCGTCGTCTGGTCGACGTGGCGCAAGACTGCATCATCACGCAGAGCGATTGCGGCACCAAGCTCGGCATCAAGATGCGTGCCATCGTCGATGCCGGCACCGTGGTTGCTTCGCTCGGTTCGCGCATCCTCGGACGCACGGCCTGCGAAGACATCCGTGACAGCTCGGGCAAGGTGATCATCAAGCGCGATACGCTGATGGAAGAAAGCCATCTGGACGCCATCCAGCAGGGTGGTGTGCAGGAGGTGAAGATCCGCTCGGCGCTGACCTGCGAACTCGTCAACGGCATCTGCGGCAAGTGCTACGGCCGCGACCTCGCCCGCGGCACGCCGGTCAACCACGGCGAAGCGGTCGGCGTCATCGCGGCGCAGTCGATCGGTGAGCCGGGCACCCAGCTCACCATGCGCACCTTCCACATCGGTGGTGCGGCGCAGCTGAACGAGCAGTCGTTCGTCGAAGCCAACTTCGACGGCAAGATCGTGATCAGGAACAAGGCCATCGCCCGCAACAGCGAAGGTCACCTGGTCGCAATGGTGCGCAACATGGTGGTGGCGATCGTCGATGCCGACGGCACCGAGCGTGCGACGCACCGCGTCCAGTACGGTTCGCGCCTGCACATCGACGAAGGCGACATGGTCAAGCGTGGCCAGCGCATCGTCGAGTGGGACCCGTACACCCGTCCGCTTCTCACCGAAGTGGAAGGCACCATCGGCTTCGAGGACCTGATCGAGGGTCTGTCGATCTCGGAAACGCTCGACGAAGCCACCGGCATCGCCAAGCGCGTGGTCATCGACTGGCGCTCGACGCGTGGCGGCGCGGACCTGCGTCCCGCCATCGTGGTCAAGGGCAAGGACGGCAAGGTGCTCAAGCTCGCCCGCGGCGGCGATGCCCGCTACATGCTGTCGGTCGACGGCATTCTGTCGGTCGACATCGGAGCCAAGGTCCAGGCGGGTGACATTCTCGCCCGTGTCTCGACCGAAAGCGCCAAGACGCGTGACATCACCGGCGGTCTGCCGCGGGTGGCGGAACTGTTCGAGGCACGGCGTCCGAAGGACGCGGCGATCATCGCCGAAATCTCGGGCACCATCCGGTTTGGGCGCGACTACAAGAACAAGCGTCGCATCTCGATCGAGCCGATGGACAAGACCGACGAGGCGCGTGAGTACCTGATCCCGAAGGGCAAGCACATCCACCTTCAGGACGGCGACGTCGTCGAAAAGGGCGATTTCATCGTGGAAGGCAACCCGGCGCCGCACGACATTCTTGCGGTCAAGGGCATCGAGGAACTCGCGGCCTATCTGGTCAACGAGATCCAGGAGGTCTACCGGCTTCAGGGCGTGCTCATCAACGACAAGCACATCGAGGTGATTGTCCGTCAGATGCTCCAGAAGGTGGAAGTCACCGACCAGGGCGACACGGACATGATCTCCGGCGAGCAGGTCGACAAGATCGAGTTCGACGCGCTGAACGAGAAGGCCAAGGAAGAGGGCAAGAAGATCGCCACGGGTACGCCGGTTCTGCTCGGCATCACCAAGGCGAGCCTCCAGACCCGCTCGTTCTTCTCGGCGGCCTCGTTCCAGGAGACCACCCGCGTCCTCACGGAAGCGGCGGTCAACGGCAAGGTCGATCCGCTCGAAGGCCTCAAGGAGAACGTCATCGTCGGCCGGCTGATCCCGGCGGGCACCGGCGCTTCCATGGCCAAGATCCGCGAAGTCGCCGTGAAGCGCGACAATATGATCCTGGACGAGCGCGAGAAGCAGGCGGCCGTCGTGTCGCCCGCGCCGGAAGCCGAGCTTCCTGCGCTGCCGCCCGCGGAATGATGGTTCATCCGTAGGAATACCGAGGACAATGAAAAGGCCGGCGCAAGCCGGCCTTTTTGCTGCTTTCATTGCCTGCTGCGATGCGGGATCAACCTTTGTTCATCTTTCCTTCAGGCGCAAAAGCGCTTCTGCTAGGAGAGTTTAGACCGGTGGATCCCGTGACGGGGGCAGGGCCGGAGACCACGGAACTCACATGCTTGATCTCGCAATCGTAGGCGGCGGCCCCGGTGGGCTGATGAGTGCCTGGTATCTGAAGCGCAAGCTTGGCGATCTCTGTCGTGTCACCATCTACGAGGCCTCCGACCGGCTCGGCGGCAAGATCGTCACGCGCAAGTTCGATTCCGCACCTGCGATGTACGAGGCCGGCGTCGCCGAGATCTACGACTACTCGATGACGGGGCCCGATCCGCTGCGCGAGCTGATTCAGCATTTCGGGCTGCAGACCATTCCGATGGATGCCGAGCAGGTCCAGTTCGGCGGCGAGCTGCTGCGCGACGTGCCCGACATGCGCCGCAAATACGGCGCCAAGACCGCGGCCGCGATCGAAGCGTTCCGCAAACGTTGTGCCGAGGTGATGTCGCCGGTCGAATATTACGAGGGCGTCGGCGCGCACGACAACGAGAATCCCTGGGCCTTCAAGACCGCCGAGCAGGTGCTCGACGAGGAGGTCGAGGACGAAACCGCAAAGCGTTTCTTCAAGGTGATGGCGCGCTCCGATATCGCGACCGAGAGCCACAACACCAACGGCCTCAACGCGCTCAAGAACTACCTGATGGATGTCGACGGCTATATTGGCCTGTATTCCATCCAGAACGGCAATGAGCAGTTGATCGAGTGCCTCCAGTCGGAGGTCAACGCCGACATCCAGCTCAATCACCGCGTGCTCACCGTGGGCAAGGCGCCGACCGGCCGCTACCAGCTCAAGATGATGAATGGCAAGGGACCGGAGACCCGCGACTTCGATCTCGTGCTGGTCTGCCTGCCGCATTCCTGGCTCGCCACCATGGGGTGGGAAGGCGAGCAGCTGCGCAAATCGATGGTCAAGCACGTCTCCTATTTCGACCGTCCCGCACATTACCTGCGCGTCTCGATCCTGTTCGACACGCCATTCTGGGGCGAGAAGATTTCCGGCGCCTGGTTCATGTCGGAAGCCTTCGGCGGCTGCTGCGTCTACAACGAAGGCGCGCGCCACGACGTCGGCAAGCACGGCGTGTTGAACTGGCTGATTCCCGGCTCCGACGCGCTGGCCTTTGCCAATCTGTCGGACCAGGAGCTGATCGATGCCGCGCTCAAGTCGCTGCCGGCTTCGCTCGGCGATGCGCGTTCGCATTTCATGGAAGGCAAGATCCACCGCTGGCTGTCGTCCGTGAACGCTATACCGGGCGGCCTGCCCGTGCGCGACGTCATGACCAATCACCGGCCGGAGCCGAAGGAGCATCCGGGCATCGTGGTGGTCGGCGACTATCTGTTCGACTCGACGCTGAACGGCCTGCTCGACTCCTCGGACGCGGCGACCGACATCATCCTGACCGAGATGATGCGCCTGCGCCGCCAGCGCGCGCAGGATGGCGAGCCGGTCTCCGACAAGATCGACCGCGGCTATTTCGAGGATTATCGTGGCCTCGGTCCCTATCACGAGGCATGGCGCCACTTCACCGACGCCGATTATCTCACCAGGCTGCTCGGCATCGTCTGGGGCAAGACCAAGGGCGCCAAGCTGCTCGTCGCGGGCTCGGCCAGCGGTGAGCTGGTCGGCGCGCTGCGCGAGCGCGGCATCGATGCCTTCGGCATCGAGAACAACCGTGCCATCCACGGCAGGACGCCGAAGGCGCTGAAGAAATACAACAAGCTCGGCTCTATCACCGACATGCCGTTCAAGGACGGCGCGTTCGACTTCGTGTTCGAGACCAGCCTTTGCCACGTTTCCCCGAAGCAGGTGGTCCGCGCGATCAAGGAGCTGAACCGCGTGGTCAAGACCGGCCTCGTGTTCGGCTCGATCACCTCGGACATGGCTCCGGCTCTGATTGACCGCTACGACCTCCTGCGCGGGGTCAAGAAGCTCGGGACCTGGTGGGAATGGTCCGAGCTGTTCTTCGGCAACGGTTTCGACCTCTCGATGCACCGCAAGGATTGCACCGATGCGCTCTGGGAGGCGACGCTCGCCGCCAACAAGGGGCCGGGGCAGTGGTACGCCGACGCCGACAGCTTGCGATATTCCTTCTTCGACAAGGTCGGGGACGAGGACGACGATTAGGCGCTTGGAGCGAGCGCCTTCGCCAATTGTTTTGCCGAATTCATCTTGATCGCATAGAATCGGTGCAATAGCGGTTACCGCTATCTCCTGCTTTCTCTGCGGTCATGCCGGCCGTCAGCATCGGTTGGTTTCATGGCGTCCAAGCCCCTCCCGCCCGACAAACAGAAGCTCGCCGCCGAAGAGGCGGCCGAGCTCGACGACAAGCTCGCCGCTTCTGCCAAGCCGGACCTCGAAGACGACGAGGACGAGGCAGATGACGAGCTGGAGCTTGATGACGACGATGAGGACGAGGACCTCGTCGTCTTTACCGCACGCGAGGCTGCGGGCGCGCTCGCCACCATCGTCGGGTTCGTCAAACCCCATCTGACCAACTACAAGCGGATGCTGTCATTCGTGGCGTTTGGCGTCTTCGTCGAGACGCTGTTCAACGTCATCATGCCTCTCAGCCTCAAGTTCCTGATCGACGATGCGCTCGGCGAGGAGGACTTCCAGGCGCTGTACAAGATCCTCGGCGTGCTCGCCGTCGCCGGCATCTTCACCTCGATCGTCGCCGTCTGGTACGAGCGCTGGGATGCGCGGCTGGCTGCCTGTATCATCTCCGACGTCCGCAAGCGCCTGTTCGAGCACGTGCAGGACCTGCCGGCGGCCTATTTCGGCCGCACCAAGCGCGGCGAGATTTTATCGCGCTTCTCGGTCGACCTCTCGGCCTTCGAAGGCTCGGTGAAGACTTTCGCCAACAGTGCCGCGCTGCCGTTTCTGGAATTGATCGCCGGCATCGTCCTGATGGTGTTCTTGAACTGGCAGCTCGCCGCCGTTGCGCTGCTCGTGTTCCCAATCACGCTGATCGGCCCGCGGATCCTGACGCCCAAGGCGGTGCAGGCCAATTACGAGCAGAAGCTCAACGAGAGCGCGCTGCTCGGCATGGTGCAGGAGAACGTGGCGGCGCAAGCCGTGATCAAGGCATTCAGCCTGCAGCGCAAGATGTTCGGGTTCTTCACCTTCCGCAACGACGAGACGCGCAACAAGATTGCCTCGGCCGCGTTCCTGTCCACCATGGTGGAGCGGACGGTGACCATCTCGGTGCTGATGCTGCACCTGGTCGTGCTGGCCATCGGCGCGTACCTGGCGACCAAGGGCCAGATCACCATCGGCACCTTCGTCACATTCGAGAGCGCGTTCTGGGAGGTCTCCTACAACATCGCCCATGTGATGCATTTCATCCCGGTGTCGATCTCCTCGGCCGCCGCGATCCGCCACATCCAGGAGTTGCTGGACCAGCCGACCCGCAGCGCTGATCGCCCTGGCGCGCCCGACCTGCCGCGCATCACCAACGACATCACCTTCGATCACGTCACCTTCCAGTACGAGGGCAGTCAGACGCCGGTGCTGGATAATCTCAGTCTCAAGCTCAATGCGGGCAAGCGCATCGCGATCGTCGGCCCGAGCGGCTCCGGCAAGAGCACGTTGCTCAACCTGATCCTGCGGCTCTACGTGCCCAACGAGGGGCGCGTCACCATCGACGGCGTCGACGTCCGCAAGGTGACGCTGGATTCCCTGCGCCGGAGCATGGCGGTGGTGTT
The DNA here is from genome assembly GCF_023006445.1 of Bradyrhizobium sp. SHOUNA76. Taxonomy (NCBI): domain Bacteria; kingdom Pseudomonadati; phylum Pseudomonadota; class Alphaproteobacteria; order Hyphomicrobiales; family Nitrobacteraceae; genus Bradyrhizobium; species Bradyrhizobium sp. SHOUNA76. The sequence goes on along the minus strand of NZ_JALBHA010000004.1, from coordinate 25,993 downwards.
CCAGGAGAACATGCTGTTCAACATGTCGATTCGCGAGAACATCCGGCTCGGCAAGGAAGGCGCGAGTGACGAGGAGGTGGAGGACGCCGCCAAGAAGGCCGAGATTCATCGCTACATCATGAGCCTGCCGCAGCGATACGACACGCCGGTCGGCGAGCGCGGCGATACCCTGTCGGGCGGCCAGCGCCAGCGCATCGCGATCGCGCGCGCGATCATTCGCAACCCCTCGGTGCTGCTGCTGGACGAGGCGACCTCGGCGCTGGACCAGACCACGGAAGCTGCAATCAACCGGACGCTGCTCAAGGTCGCCAAGGGCCGCACCATGATCTGGTCGACCCACCGGCTGACCTCGGTGGTCGAGATGGACGAAATCATCGTGATTTCCGCGGGCAGGGCGATCGAACGCGGCTCGCATGCCCAGCTGCTCGCCAAGAACGGCACCTATCGCAAGCTGTGGAACGACCAGATCCACCAGCCGCATGGCGCGGCGGCTCACGCCGACGACGGCAGAGACGATGACGATGAAGACGACCGCGAGGATGATGAGGACGAGGACGGCGACGGGGAGGGGTGAGTCGGGCCGCACCGATTCTGTGATTCCGGTCATCGGCATTCGCGGGGGCGCATGGACCGATGAACTCCTCGATTCGAGAGCTCGGCCGGATACCTCTCAGAGTGAATCGGTCGGGACCCGATGTCACGGACGTTGGTCGCGCCGGCGACCTTTCGCCCATTTTTTGGTAACGTTCCCGATGCCGATTGCTGTCGAAGGGAAGAGATTAACGCTCATTAACGCTTGAAGAGCCCAAAAAACCTTCGCGGATCGTTATAAAGTTACATTTCGCCCGGATATAAATGTTCGTCGAGCTGGCGAAATGGGTGCTGCGCTCCCATATCCGGGTGACGCGGCGAGGGTGGCAAACAGCGATTTTGACAGGCTCCTGAGCGCCTTGTGACTGTCGTTTCGCCTTGACTTGACCGACTCTCACTTATAGAAAGCGCCTCACTTAACGACAGGCGGTGAGCATCGCCAGCGTCGGAACGGGCCACCCGTTAGATCCCCAAGAACTAGATCCCACAAGGACTAGATCAGCAGGGGTCGCGCAAGACGGGCACCAACCTCGACGAATGCCGCTCAAACGCTGTCGATCATAGCTAGGCAATGCCAGTGCGATTTTAGTTCTCTTGAGCACGTTCTCTAGAGATCGAATTCGGATGCATGACCTCAGTGCGCGGGCCGCGGCTTTACGCTGACCGGCCTCAAGACTGCGGTCCTCTGTGGCGTCGAAGCGCTTTCCGCCCGTTGATGGGGCGGTTGGCGCGATTTCGCTTTGTGCGGATTGTTCCGCCGAAGGCGACCTCGTCGGGCGGGTGGCTCGAAAGAATTTGCGGTCCCGGCAACGGGCTGCGGCAAGACAGCGGATCCGGAAGGATCTGCAACAGAACAAAGGGTAAGGCCAGGATGCCGACGATCAACCAGCTGATCGCTCAACCGCGTGAAGTGCAGAAGTCGCGCAAGAAGGTGCCGGCGCTGCAGCAGTCGCCGCAGAAGCGTGGTGTTTGCACCCGCGTCTACACCACGACCCCGAAGAAGCCGAACTCGGCGCTTCGTAAGGTCGCCAAGGTGCGCCTGACCAACGGCTTCGAGGTGATCGGCTACATCCCCGGTGAGGGCCATAACCTCCAGGAGCACTCGGTGGTCATGATCCGCGGCGGTCGCGTCAAGGACTTGCCCGGCGTGCGCTATCACATCCTCCGCGGCGTTCTGGATACCCAGGGCGTCAAGAACCGTAAGCAGCGTCGTTCGAAGTACGGCGCGAAGCGTCCGAAGTAAGCGGGAACCAGGTCCATGTCTCGTCGCCACTCAGCGGAAAAGCGCGAAGTTCTCCCCGATCCGAAGTTCGGGAACATCATCGTCACGAAGTTCATGAATTCGGTGATGTACGCCGGCAAGAAGTCGGTCGCCGAAGGCATCGTCTACGGTGCGTTCGGTATCATCGAAACCAAGACCAAGCAGAACCCGCTCGGCGTGTTCGAGCAGGCACTCGAGAACGTCATGCCGACGATCGAAGTGCGCTCCCGCCGCGTCGGCGGCGCGACCTACCAGGTCCCGGTCGAGGTTCGTTCGACCCGCCGTCAGGCGCTGGGCATCCGCTGGCTGATCTCCGCTGCTCGCGATCGCAACGAGAAGACCATGACCGAGCGGCTGTCGGCCGAACTGCTGGACGCGTCGAACAACCGTGGCAACGCCGTCAAGAAGCGCGAAGACGTGCACCGGATGGCGGAAGCCAACCGCGCCTTCTCGCACTATCGCTGGTAACGGCGAAACACGGAATCTAAGGAACACCCAATGCCCCGCGTTCATGCCATAGAGAATTACCGCAACTTCGGTATCATGGCGCATATCGATGCCGGCAAGACGACGACGACCGAGCGCATCCTCTATTACACCGGCAAGAGCCACAAGATCGGCGAAGTGCACGAAGGTGCCGCGACGATGGACTGGATGGAGCAGGAGCAGGAGCGTGGCATCACGATCACTTCGGCTGCGACCACCGCGTTCTGGGCCGGCAAGCGTCTGAACATCATCGACACCCCCGGCCACGTCGACTTCACCATCGAAGTCGAGCGTTCGCTGCGCGTGCTCGACGGCGCCGTCTGCGTGCTCGACTCCAACCAGGGCGTCGAGCCCCAGACCGAGACCGTCTGGCGCCAGGGCGACAAGTACAAGGTTCCGCGCATCGTCTTCGCCAACAAGATGGACAAGACCGGCGCCGACTTCTTCAAGTGCCTGGCCGACATCGTCGACCGCCTCGGCGCCAAGCCGATCGCGATCCAGCTTCCGATCGGCGCCGAGAACAACTTCAAGGGTCTCGTCGACCTCGTGAAGATGCAGGGCATCATCTGGAACGATGAATCGCTCGGCGCGAAGTTCGACTATGTCGACATTCCCGAGGATCTCGTCGAGCAGGCCAAGGAATATCGCGAGAAGATGGTGGAAGCCGCCGTCGAGCTCGACGACGACGCCATGGCCGCCTATCTCGACGGCAAGGAGCCGGACGAAGAGACGCTGAAGCGGCTGATCCGCAAGGCGGTCCTGACCGGCGCGTTCTATCCCGTGCTGTGCGGCTCGGCCTTCAAGAACAAGGGCGTGCAGCCGCTGCTCGACGCCGTCGTCGACTATCTGCCGTCGCCGATCGACGTGCCCGCGATCAAGGGCACCGACGACCGCGGCAACGAGGTCGTGCGCAAGGCGGACGACAAGGAGCCGCTCGCGCTGCTCGCGTTCAAGATCATGGACGACCCGTTCGTCGGCACCATCACCTTCTGCCGCATCTACTCCGGCGTTCTGCAGAGCGGCACCGGCGTCGTGAACTCGACCCGCGAGAAGAAGGAGCGCATCGGGCGCATGCTCTTGATGCATGCGAACAACCGCGAAGACATCAAGGAAGCCTATGCCGGCGACATCGTCGCGCTGGCCGGCCTGAAGGAAGCGCGCACCGGTGACACGCTGTGCGATCCCGACAAGCAGGTGATCCTGGAGAAGATGGAATTCCCCGAGCCGGTCATCGAGATCGCGATCGAGCCGAAGTCCAAGGCCGACCAGGAAAAGCTGGGCGTGGCGCTGGCCAAGCTCGCTGCGGAAGATCCGTCCTTCCGCGTGTCGACCGACCAGGAGTCCGGCCAGACCATCCTGAAGGGCATGGGCGAGCTCCATCTCGACATCAAGGTCGACATCCTCAGGCGCACCTACAAGGTCGACGCCAACATCGGCGCGCCGCAGGTTGCGTTCCGTGAGCGCGTCACCAAGAAGGCCGAGGTCAAGTACACCCACAAGAAGCAGACCGGCGGTACCGGTCAGTTCGCGGAAGTGTCGATCGTGGTCGAGCCGAACGAGCCCGGCAAGGGCTACGAGTTCGAGTCCAAGATCGTCGGTGGTGCGGTTCCGAAGGAATACATCCCCGGCGTCGAAAAGGGCCTCAACAGCGTGATGAGCTCTGGCGTGGTCGCGGGCTTCCCCGTGGTCGACGTCAAGGTTCAGCTCGTCGACGGCAAGTATCACGACGTCGACTCGTCGGCGCTCGCCTTCGAAATCGCATCGCGCGCGGCATTCCGCGAAGCCTTGCAGAAGGGCAAGTCCGTCCTGCTCGAGCCGATCATGAAGGTCGAAGTGGTGACCCCGGAAGACTACACCGGCTCGGTCATCGGCGACCTGAATTCCCGGCGCGGTCAGATCCAGGGGCAGGACATGCGCGGCAACGCCAACGTCATCAACGCGATGGTGCCGCTCATGAACATGTTCGGTTACGTGAATAACCTGCGCTCGATGAGCCAGGGTCGCGCAACCTTCACCATGCAGTTCGACCACTACGCAGAAGCGCCGGCCAACGTGTCGGCAGAAGTCCAGAAGAAGTTTGCCTGATTGTCGTCGGTCACGAACTGACGATTGAACGGAGAGTCAAATGGCCAAAGCAAAGTTTGAACGTAACAAGCCGCACTGCAACATCGGCACCATCGGTCACGTCGACCATGGCAAGACGTCGCTGACCGCGGCGATCACCAAGGTTCTCGCCGAAGCCGGCGGTGCAACGTTCACCGCGTACGACCAGATCGACAAGGCGCCGGAAGAGAAGGCGCGCGGCATCACGATCTCGACCGCACACGTCGAGTACGAGACGCCGAACCGCCACTACGCCCACGTCGACTGCCCCGGCCACGCCGACTACGTGAAGAACATGATCACCGGCGCCGCCCAGATGGACGGTGCGATCCTGGTCGTGTCGGCTGCTGACGGCCCGATGCCGCAGACGCGCGAGCACATTCTGCTCGCCCGCCAGGTCGGCGTGCCCGCGCTGGTCGTGTTCCTGAACAAGTGCGACATGGTCGACGATCCGGAACTGCTTGAGCTCGTCGAGCTCGAAGTTCGCGAACTGCTCTCGAAGTACGACTTCCCGGGCGACAAGATCCCGATCATCAAGGGTTCGGCGCTCGCCGCTCTCGAAGACTCCGACAAGAAGCTCGGTCACGACGCCATTCTCGAGCTGATGAAGAACGTCGACGAGTACATCCCGCAGCCGGAGCGTCCGATCGACCAGCCGTTCCTGATGCCGGTTGAAGACGTGTTCTCGATCTCGGGCCGCGGCACCGTGGTGACCGGCCGTGTCGAGCGCGGCATCGTCAAGGTCGGCGAGGAAATCGAGATCGTCGGTCTCCGTGCGACCCAGAAGACGACCGTCACCGGCGTCGAAATGTTCCGCAAGCTGCTCGATCAGGGCCAGGCCGGCGACAACATCGGTGCGCTGCTCCGCGGCACCAAGCGCGAAGACGTCGAGCGCGGCCAGGTGCTGTGCAAGCCGGGTTCGGTCAAGCCGCACACCAAGTTCAAGGCTGAGGCTTACATCCTCACCAAGGAAGAGGGCGGCCGCCACACCCCGTTCTTCACCAACTACCGTCCGCAGTTCTACTTCCGCACCACCGACGTGACCGGTGTCGTGCATCTGCCGGAAGGCACCGAGATGGTGATGCCGGGCGACAACATCGCGATGGAAGTGCACCTGATCGTGCCGATCGCGATGGAAGAGAAGCTCCGTTTCGCGATCCGCGAAGGTGGCCGCACCGTCGGCGCCGGCGTCGTCGCCTCGATCATCGAGTAACAAGCGAATAGGGAATGGGGAGTGGCGAATAGGGAATTCTATTCGCTACTCGCTACTCGCCACTCACTAGAGAAAGCACGGCAATGAACGGCCAAAACATTCGTATCCGTCTCAAGGCGTTCGACCATCGTATCCTCGATACGTCGACCCGCGAGATCGTGAACACGGCGAAGCGCACCGGCGCGCAGGTCCGCGGACCCATTCCGCTGCCCACCCGCATCGAGAAGTTCACCGTCAACCGTTCGCCCCACGTCGACAAGAAGAGCCGCGAGCAGTTCGAGATGCGCACTCACAAGCGCCTGCTCGACATCGTCGATCCGACCCCGCAGACCGTCGATGCTTTGATGAAGCTCGACCTGGCCGCCGGTGTCGACGTCGAGATCAAGCTCTAAGATTTTTGGATCCCGTTCGCGCAAGCGGACAGAAAGAACAGGAAGCAAGCCGATGCGCTCCGGAGTGATCGCACAAAAGGTCGGGATGACGCGGGTCTTTACAGAGGCCGGCGAACATATCCCCGTGACCGTGCTGAAGCTCGGCAATTGCCAGGTCGTAGGCCACCGCACCGAAGAGAAGAACGGTTACGTCGCGCTCCAGCTTGGTTCTGGCAGCCGCAAGACCGTTTACATGCCCAAGGCGGAGCGCGGCCAGTTCGCGGTCGCCAAGGTCGAGCCGAAGCGGCAGGTCGAGGAATTCCGAGTCTCCGCGGATCAGATGATCCCGGTCGGCGCCGAGATCCTTGCCGACCACTTCGTCGTTGGCCAGTTCGTCGACGTCACCGGCACTTCGGTCGGTAAGGGCTTCGCCGGCGGTATGAAGCGCTGGAACTTCGGCGGTCTGCGCGCCACCCACGGCGTCTCGGTCTCGCACCGCTCGATCGGTTCGACCGGTGGCCGTCAGGACCCCGGCAAGACCTGGAAGAACAAGAAGATGCCCGGCCATATGGGTGTCGACCGCATCACCACGCTCAACCTTCGCGTCGTTCAGCTCGATGTCGAGCGTGGCCTGATCCTCGTCGAAGGCGCCGTTCCCGGCTCCAAGGGCGGCTGGATTCGCGTGCGCGACGCCGTCAAGAAGCCGCTGCCGAAGGAAGCTCCGAAGCCCGGCAAGTTCAAGGTTGCGGGTGGCGAAGCCGAGGCTGCGGCCCAGCAGGAGGGTGCGTGAGATGGAATTGAAGGTCACCACCCTCGAAGGTAAGGAAGCCGGCTCGGTCCAGCTGTCCGACACCATTTTCGGCCTCGAGCCGCGCCAGGACATCATTGCACGTTGTGTGCAGTGGCAGCTCAACAAGCGCCAGGCCGGCACGCACAAGGCCAAGGGCCGCGCCGAGATCTGGCGCACCGGCAAGAAGATGTACAAGCAGAAGGGCACCGGCGGTGCTCGTCACGGCTCGGCCCGCGTGCGGCAGTTCCGCGGCGGCGGCCGTGCCTTCGGTCCGGTGGTGCGTTCGCACGCCACCGACCTGCCGAAGAAGGTCCGCGCGCTCGCGCTGAAGCATGCGCTCTCGGCCAAGGCCAAGGACGGCGATCTCGTCGTGATCGACAAGGCCGCGCTGGAAGCCGCCAAGACCAAGGCGCTGCTCGGTCACTTCTCGGGGCTCGGCCTGACCAACGCGCTGATCATCGACGGCGCCGAGCTCAACAATGGCTTCGCCGCTGCGGCTCGCAACATCCCGAACATGGACGTGCTGCCGATCCAGGGCATCAACGTCTACGACATCCTGCGCCGTCAGAAGCTCGTTCTGACCAAGGCCGCCATCGATGCGCTGGAGGCGCGCTTCAAATGACGAAGAACATCGAGGCTCGCCACTACGACGTGATCGTGTCGCCGGTCGTGACCGAAAAGGCGACGATCGCATCCGAGCACAACAAGGTGCTGTTCAAGGTGGCCGCCAAGGCGACCAAGCCGCAGATCAAGGAAGCGATCGAGAAGCTGTTCGACGTCAAGGTCAAGAGCGTCAATACGCTGGTCCGCAAGGGCAAGACCAAGATCTTCCGCGGCAATCTCGGCTCGCAGTCGAACACCAAGCGCGCGATCGTGACCCTCGAAGAGGGCCACCGGATCGACGTAACCACCGGTCTGTAAGGTCGTACGACGATGGCACTGAAGACATTCAATCCTACGACGCCGGGCCAGCGCCAGCTGGTCATGGTCGATCGTTCGGCCCTCTACAAGGGCAAGCCGGTCAAGGCGCTCACCGAGGGCAAGCACTCCTCGGGCGGCCGCAACAACACCGGTCGCATCACCGTGCGCTTCCGCGGCGGCGGTCACAAGCAGACGCTGCGCACCGTGGATTTCAAGCGCGAGAAGATCGACGTCCCCGCGACGGTCGAGCGTCTCGAGTATGATCCGAACCGCACCGGCTTCATCGCGCTGATCAAGTATCAGGACGGCGAGCTGGCCTACATCCTGGCGCCGCAGCGCTTGGCCGTGGGCGACACCATCATCGCCGGCAACTATGTCGACGTGAAGCCGGGCAACGTCATGCCGCTCGGCAACATGCCGGTCGGCACGATCATCCACAACATCGAGGTCAAGATCGGGAAGGGCGGCCAGCTCGCCCGTTCCGCGGGCACCTATGCCCAGCTCGTCGGCCGCGACCAGGACTACGTGATCATCCGCCTGAACTCGGGCGAGCAGCGCCTGGTGCACGGCCGTTGCCGCGGCACGATCGGCGCGGTGTCGAACCCGGATCACATGAACACCTCGATCGGCAAGGCCGGCCGTAACCGTTGGCTGGGCCGCAAGCCGCATAACCGCGGTGTCTCGATGAACCCGATCGACCATCCGCACGGCGGTGGTGAAGGTCGTACCTCGGGCGGTCGCCACCCGGTCACCCCGTGGGGCAAGCCGACCAAGGGCAAGAAGACCCGCACCAACAAGTCGACCAACAAATTCATTCTCCTAAGCCGCCACAAGCGGAAGAAGTAAGGAACGCCGGACATGGTTCGTTCAGTCTGGAAAGGCCCGTTCGTCGAGGGTTCTCTGCTCAAGAAGGCAGATGCTGCCCGCGCGTCCGGCCGTCACGACGTCATCAAGATCTGGAGCCGTCGCTCGACGATCCTGCCGCAGTTCGTCGGCCTGACCTTCGGCGTCTACAACGGTCAGAAGCACGTGCCGGTGGCCGTCAACGAGGAAATGGTCGGTCACAAGTTCGGCGAGTTTTCGCCGACCCGGACCTTCCATGGCCACTCCGGCGACAAGAAAGCCAAGAAGGCTTGAGGATTAAACGATGAGCAAACCTAAGCGCGAACGGAGCCTCGCCGAGAACGAGGCCAAGGCGGTCGCCCGGATGCTGCGGGTGAGCCCGCAGAAGCTCAACCTGGTCGCCCAGCTCATTCGCGGCCGGAAGGCAGCTGCTGCGCTCGCCGATCTGCAGTTTTCGCGCAAGCGGATCGCGGTGGACGTGAAGAAGTGCCTGGAATCGGCTATCGCCAATGCCGAGAACAACCACGACCTCGACGTCGACGATCTCGTCGTGGCGCAGGCCTTCGTCGGCAACGGCCTCGTGATGAAGCGCTTTGCCGCTCGCGGCCGTGGCCGCTCGGGCCGTGTCTACAAACCATTTTCGCAGCTGACGATCATCGTTCGTCAGGTCGAAGCTGAAGCCGCCGCTTAAGGGCGCAGGAGAACACGATGGGTCAAAAGATCAATCCGATCGGTCTGCGTCTCGGCATCAACCGCACCTGGGATTCCCGCTGGTTCGCCGGCAAGCAGGAATACGGCAAGCTGCTGCACGAGGACGTCAAGATCCGTGAGATCCTGCACAAGGAGCTCAAGCAGGCGGCCGTCGCCCGCATCGTGATCGAGCGTCCGCACAAGAAGTGCCGCGTCACCATCCACTCGGCCCGTCCGGGCGTGGTGATCGGCAAGAAAGGCGCAGACATCGACAAGCTGCGCAAGAAGGTCGCGGACATCACCTCGTCCGACGTCGTCATCAACATCGTCGAAATCCGCAAGCCGGAGCTCGATGCGACGTTGGTGGCCGAGTCGATCGCGCAGCAGCTGGAGCGCCGCGTGGCGTTCCGCCGCGCCATGAAGCGCGCCGTGCAGTCGGCGATGCGTCTCGGCGCGGAAGGCATCCGCATCAACTGCTCGGGTCGTCTGGGCGGTGCGGAAATCGCGCGCATGGAGTGGTACCGCGAAGGTCGCGTGCCGCTGCACACGCTGCGCGCCGACATCGACTACGGCGTTGCGACCGCGTTCACGACCTTCGGCACCTGCGGCGTCAAGGTCTGGATCTTCAAGGGCGAGATCCTCGAACACGATCCGATGGCCCAGGACAAGAGAATGGCCGAAGGCGAGACCAGCGGTGGTGGTGATCGCGGTGGCCGTGGGCGCCGTGACAACGCTGCGGCCTGATCCGCACTGAGAATTTGAGGGCTTAAAGCCATGATGCAACCTAAGAAGACGAAGTTCCGGAAGGCGCATAAGGGCCGTATCCACGGCGTTGCGTCGTCGGGCGCGACGTTGGCGTTCGGCCAGTTCGGCCTGAAGGCGACCGAGCCTGAGCGCGTCACCGCGCGCCAGATCGAAGCCGCTCGCCGCGCGCTGACCCGCCACATGAAGCGTGCCGGCCGCGTCTGGATCCGCGTATTCCCGGACGTTCCGGTGTCGAAGAAACCGGCCGAAGTCCGCATGGGCTCCGGCAAGGGTTCGCCGGAATTGTGGGTCGCGCGCGTCAAGCCGGGCCGGGTGCTGTTCGAGATCGACGGCGTCAACACCCAGACGGCGCGTGAGGCGCTGACCCTGGCGGCCGCCAAGCTGCCGATCAAGACGCGCTTCGTCGAGCGCATTGCGGAGTAATGGCCATGGCCCAGATGAAGATCGAAGACATCCGCGCGATGAGCCCCGACCAGCAGGACGACGCCGTCCTGAACCTGAAGAAGGAGCGCTTCAACCTGCGCTTCCAGCGCGCCACCGGGCAGCTCGAGAATACCTCGCGCCTGCGCGAGGCCCGTCGTGACATCGCCCGGATCAAGACCGTCGCCGCGCAGACGCGCGCGAAGAAGAAGTAAGAGGCTTACGAAGATGCCGAAACGTACTTTGCAGGGCGTGGTCGTCAGCGACAAGCAAGCCAAGACCATCGTGGTGCGCGTCGATCGCCGCTTCACGCACCCGATCTACAAGAAGACGATCCGCCGTTCGAAGAACTACCACGCGCACGACGAGAGCAACGAGTTCAAGCCGGGCGACATGGTGTGGATCGAGGAATCGAAGCCGATTTCGAAGTTGAAGCGCTGGGTCGTGATCCGGGGCGAACACAAGAAAAGCGCCTGATCTGTTGGCTTTAGCCGACTGACTTCAGGGAAATGTTGAGCGCCGGCTGGGCTGGCGCAAAGAGAAGAGGACGAGGTGCATCAATGATTCAGATGCAGACCAACCTCGACGTGGCCGACAATTCTGGCGCACGCCGTGTCATGTGTATCAAGGTGCTCGGGGGCTCCAAGCGCCGCTACGCCACGATCGGCGACATCATCGTCGTTTCGATCAAGGAAGCAATTCCGCGTGGCAAGGTGAAGAAGGGCGACGTGATGAAGGCCGTCGTGGTGCGCGTCCGCAAGGACATCCGCCGCGCCGACGGTTCGGTCATCCGCTTCGACCGCAACGCCGCCGTCCTGATCAACAACCAGTCCGAGCCGGTCGGCACCCGTATCTTCGGGCCCGTGCCGCGCGAGCTGCGCGCGAAGAACCACATGAAGATCATCTCGCTCGCGCCGGAGGTGCTGTGATGGCTGCGAAGATCCGCAAGGGCGACAAGGTCGTCGTGCTGACCGGCCGCGACAAGGGCCGCACCGGCGAAGTGTTCGAAGTGCGTCCCGACGCCGGCACGGCGCTCGTGCGCGGCATCAACATGGTCAAGCGTCACCAGAAGCAGACGCAGGCCCAGGAGGGCGGCATCATCTCGAAGGAGTCGCCGATCCAACTGTCCAACATCGCGTATGTCGGCAAGGATGGAAAGCCGACCCGCGTCGGATTCAAGATTCTGGCGGACGGCAAGAAGGTCCGCATCGCCAAGAGCTCGGGAGCTGAGATCGATGGCTGAGGCCGCTTACACGCCGCGCCTGCGCGCGGAATACGATGCGAAGATCCGCACGGCGATGACCGAGAAGTTCGGTTATGAGAACGTCATGCAGGTTCCGCGCCTGGACAAGGTCGTGCTGAACATGGGCGTTGGCGATTCCGTCAACGACCGCAAGAAGGCCGAGACCGCTGCCGCCGAGCTGACCCAGATCGCCGGCCAGAAGGCGATCGTGACCTATTCGCGTATCGCGATTGCGACCTTCAAGCTGCGCGAGAACCAGCCGATCGGCTGCAAGGTCACGCTGCGCAAGTCCCACATGTACGAGTTCATCGATCGCCTGGTGACGGTCGCGCTGCCGCGCGTCCGCGACTTCCGCGGCCTGAACCCGAAGAGCTTCGACGGCCGCGGCAACTACTCGCTCGGCATCAAGGAGCACATCATTTTCCCCGAGATCGACTTCGACAAGGTCACGGAAGCCCGCGGCATGGACATCACCGTCTGCACCACGGCCAAGACCGACGACGAGGCGAGGGCCTTGTTGACCGCTTTCAATTTCCCGTTCCGGCAGTGAGACGCTGACCTAAAGCCTCTCAAACGCGGATACCCAGGAGCCAAGCATGGCAAAGAAGAGTTCAATCGAGAAGAACAACCGGCGCAAGCGGATGGTGAAGAACGCCGCCCCGAAGCGCGAGCGGTTGAAGGCGATCATCGCCGACAAGAAGCTGCCGATGGAGGAGCGGTTCGCCGCCACCCTGAAGCTCGCGGAAATGCCGCGCAATTCGTCGGCGACCCGCATCCGCCTGCGTTGCGAGCTGTCGGGCCGCCCGCGCTCGAACTACCGCAAGAACAAGCTGTCCCGTATCGCGCTGCGCGAACTTGGCTCCAAGGGCATGGTCCCGGGCCTCGTGAAGTCCAGCTGGTAAGGAGGGTCGTTTAGATGTCTACGCACGATCCAATCAGCGATCTGATCACCCGTATCCGCAACGCGCAGATGCGCTCCAAGAACAAGGTCTCCACGCCTGGTTCGAAGATGCGCGAGAACGTGCTCGAAGTCCTCAAGTCCGAGGGCTACATCCGCGGTTACGCCACGCTCGAGCATTCCTCGGGCCGCAGCGAGATCGAGATCGAGCTGAAGTATTTCGACGGCGAGCCCGTCATCCGCGAGATCGAACGTGTCTCCAAGCCCGGGCGTCGTGTCTACGCCTCGGTGAAGAACCTGCCGCGGGTCAACAACGGGCTCGGCATTTCGGTGTTGTCGACGCCGAAGGGGATCATGGCCGACCACAGCGCGCGTGACGCGAATGTGGGCGGTGAAGTCCTCTTCACGGTGTTCTGAGAAGGATTTTTGATCCATGTCACGAGTTGGCAAAAGGCCTGTTCCGGTTCCGTCGGGAGTGACCGCGACCGTTGATGGGCAGACCGTCAAGATGAAGGGCCCGAAGGGCCAGCTTCAGTTCGTCGTCCATGACGACGTCGAGGTGAAGCTCGAGAACGGCCAGGTGAAGGTGAACCCGCGGGTCGAGACCAACCGCGCGCGCGCGCTGTACGGTACCGCTCGCGCCCAGGTCGCGAATCTGGTCGAAGGCGTCACCAAGGGCTTCGAGAAGAAGCTTGAGATCACCGGCGTCGGTTACCGCGCCGCGATGCAGGGCAAGAACCTGCAGCTCGCGCTCGGCTACAGCCACGACGTGGTCTACACGATCCCCGAGGGGATCACGATCACCGTGCCGAAGCCGACCGAGATCACGGTGACAGGCAGCGACATCCAGCGTGTCGGCCAGGTCGCGGCCGAGATCCGCAGCTATCGCCCGCCGGAGCCCTACAAGGGCAAGGGCGTGAAGTATGTTGGCGAATTCATCTTCCGCAAGGAAGGCAAGAAGAAGTAACGGAGCCGGTCATGTCCAAAGCCAAGGTTACCAATGCCCGGCGCAAGCGGAGTGTGCGGCTGAAGCTGCGCCGCTCCGGCGGTGGTCGTCCGCGTCTGTCGGTGTTCCGCTCGTCCAAGCACATCTACGCCCAGGTCATCGACGACCTGAAGGGCGAGACGCTGGCCTCGGCCTCGTCGCTCGAGAAGTCGATGCGCGACGGCGGGAAGACCGGTGCCGACATCGATGCGGCGAAGGCGGTCGGCAAGCTGCTGGCCGAGCGCGCCGCCGAGAAGGGCGTCAAGGAAGTCGTTTTCGATCGCGGCAGCTACCTCTATCACGGGCGCGTCAAGGCTCTGGCCGACGCGGCGCGTGAGAGCGGGCTGAGCTTCTAACGGAATTTGAGGATTGAGGCGTAAGCCTCTGAAGGATTGGAAAAATGGCAGAACGCGAACAGCGTGGTGGACGCGATCAACGCGGCGGCGGACGTGAACGCAGGGAGCGCGAGGAGCGCGACAGCGAGTTCGTCGACAAGCTCGTCCACATCAACCGCGTGGCCAAGGTCGTCAAGGGCGGCAAGCGCTTCGGTTTCGCAGCGCTGGTCGTGATCGGCGATCAGAAGGGCCGCGCCGGCTTCGGTCACGGCAAGGCGCGCGAAGTGCCCGAGGCGATCCGCAAGGCAACCGAATCCGCCAAGCGTAACCTGACCCGCGTGTCGCTGCGCGAGGGCCGCACCCTCCATCACGACATCGCTGGCCGTCATGGCGCGGGCCGCGTCTACCTGCGTGCAGCTCCGGCCGGTACCGGGATCATCGCCGGCGGTCCGATGCGCGCCGTGTTCGAGACGCTCGGCGTCCAGGACGTGGTGGCGAAGTCGATCGGCTCGTCGAACCCGTACAACATGGTGCGCGCGACCTTCGACGCGCTGAAGCATCAGGATTCGCCGCGCTCGGTCGCTGCCCGCCGCAACATCAAGGTGTCCACCCTCCAGTCTCGCCGTATCGGCGGCGACGCCGAGGCGGCTGCCGACTAACGGAAGCTTTTCGGAGTAGACTCCCATGGCCAAGAGTGCCGTTACGACCGCAAAGACGATCAAGCTCGAGCAGACCGGCAGCGCGATCCGCCGCCATCACTCGCAGCGCTCGACGCTGATCGGGCTCAAGCTCAACAAGATCGGCCGCACCAGCGAACTGCCGGATACCCCGGCGGTCCGCGGCATGATCGAGAAGGTTCACCATCTCGTCCGCATCGTCGACGAGAAGTAAGCAAAGGCGCATGATCCCGAAGAGCGGGCACCGTTTTTCGGCGAAGATCGTGCGCAAGACACAAGGAGAAGGGCGATGAAGCTCAGCGATATCGCCGACAACGCCGGCTCGCGCAAGAAGCGTATGCGCGTCGGCCGCGGCATCGGTTCGGGCAAGGGCAAGCAGTCCGGCCGCGGCGGCAAGGGCCAGACCGCCCGTTCGGGCGTGCGCATCAAGGGTTTCGAAGGCGGTCAGATGCCGATGCATCGCCGTCTGCCCAAGCGCGGCTTCAACAACATCTTCCGCGTCGAGTTCGCCGAGATCAATCTCGACCGGCTCCAGGAAGCGGTCGATGCCAAGAAGATCGACGCCGGCAGCGTCGTGAACGTCGAGGCCCTGGTGAAGGGCGGCGTGCTGCGCCGCGCCAAGGGCGGCCTGCGGCTGCTCGGCCGTGGCGAGCTCAAGTCCAAGCTCAACATCGAGGTGCACGGCGCCACCAAGACCGCGATCGCCGCGGTCGAGAAGGCCGGCGGTTCGGTGAAGATCCTCGCCCCTGCCAAGGAAGAAGGCGAGGCGGCGTAACAACTGCGTCATTGGCCCGCGGCTCGCGGGCCTTTACGCATGCGGGACGTGGACTTATCGAAGCCGAGCCCCAGATAATGTCCGGCGTCCGCGAGAGTAGCCCGGCCGCGGGCATGACGGCGCAATAGGCGGCGGGAGAAAGTCCAAGATGGCCTCTGCAGCGGAACAACTGGCAGCCAATCTCAATTTCGGTGCGTTTGCCAAGGCTGACGAACTGAAGAAGCGCATCTGGTTCACCCTGGGTGCGCTGCTCGTTTATCGGCTCGGGACCTACATCCCGCTCCCCGGCATCGATCCCAATATCTGGGAGCAGGTGTTCCGTTCCCAGGCGGGCGGCATCCTCGGCATGTTCAACATGTTCGCCGGCGGCGGCATCCACCGCATGGCGATCTTCGCGCTGAACATCATGCCGTATATCTCGGCCTCGATCATCATCCAGCTCCTCACCACCGTCTCGCCGCAACTCGAGGCGCTGAAGAAGGAAGGCGAGTCCGGCCGCAAGCTGCTGAACCAGTACACCCGCTATCTCACCGTGATCCTGGCCGCGTTCCAGTCCTACGGTATTGCGGTGGGTCTCGAGGGCGCCGGCAACGTCGTCAGCGACCCCGGCATGTTCTTCCGGCTGTCCACCGCGATCACGCTGACCGGCGGCACCATGTTCCTGATGTGGCTGGGCGAGCAGATCACCTCGCGCGGCATCGGCAACGGCATCTCGCTGATCATTCTCGCCGGCATCGTCGCCGAGCTGCCCGCCGCGCTCGCCAACATGCTCGAGCTCGGCCGTCAGGGCGCGATGTCGACCGGCCTGATCCTGGTCGTCATCATCATGGCGGTCGCCGTGATCGCCTTCATCGTGTTCATGGAGCGCGCGCAGCGCCGCCTCTTGATCCAGTATCCGAAGCGTCAGGTTGGCAACAAGATGTTCGAGGGCCAGTCCTCGCATCTGCCGCTCAAGCTCAACACCTCGGGCGTGATCCCGCCGATCTTCGCGTCCTCGCTGCTGCTGCTGCCGACTACGGTTGCGAACTTCAACGCGGGCAGTGGGCCGGAATGGTTCCAGTGGATCACCACCCAGCTCGGCCACGGCCGTCCGCTGTTCCTGATCATGTATCTGGCGCTGATCGTGTTCTTCGCCTTCTTCTACACCGCGATCGTATTCAACCCGACCGAGACCGCGGACAATCTGAAGAAGCACGGCGGCTTCATTCCGGGCATCCGTCCCGGCGAGCGCACCGCGGAATATATCGACTACGTGCTCTCGCGCGTCACCGTGTTAGGTGCGGTCTATCTGGCGATCGTCTGCTTGATCCCGGAGATCCTGATCTCCTACGCCTCGGTGCCGTTCTACTTCGGCGGCACCTCGCTGCTGATCGTCGTCAGTGTCACCATGGACACCGTGGCGCAGGTGCAGGGCTATCTGCTGGCGCATCAGTATGAAGGCCTGATCCGCAAGTCGAAGCTGCGCGGCCGCCGCCGCTAAATGCCTTCTCTCGGCGGCGCCAATGCGCCGCCGATTCGCGGCGCGAGCAATGTGCGACGCCGGCTGCGCCGTCAGCGAGCCACCGGCTGCGTCGGCAGAGCTGCTCTCACTGCGCCGCAATCCCTGATTTCAAAGCCTCCTTGGCGTCCGCCCATTCGCTCCCTTATGATATGGGTAGCGGTGCGGCGCTGATTGTGGTTTGCACCGTTCTTGATCTTCAAACACAGGTGCGCGACGTATCGCTCACCAATCGGGGGGGCGTACGCCGATGAGAATTATACTTCTGGGACCGCCGGGGTCGGGCAAGGGGACCCAGGCGCAACTCTTGGTGCAGCGCTATGGCATCGTCCAGCTCTCGACCGGCGAGATGCTGCGCGCGGCGGTTGCGGCGGGAACGCCGGTCGGGCTGAAGGCCAAGGAGATCATGGCCAGCGGCGGCCTCGTGCCCGACGAGGTCGTGGTCGGAATCATCTCCGACCGAATCGACCAGCCGGATGCCAAAAACGGTTTCATCCTCGACGGCTTCCCGCGCACCGTACCGCAGGCCGAGGCGCTGGACGAGTTGCTCAAGCATAAGCACCTCAAGCTCGATGCCGTCATCGAGCTCCGCGTCAACGAGAGCGCGCTGCTGAGCCGCGTCGAGACTCGCGTCGCCCAGATGCGTGAGCGCGGGGAGGAGGTCCGACTCGACGACACCCCGGAGGTCCTGACCAAGCGGTTAGCCAGCTACCGCAACCAGACGGAACCGCTGATTCACTACTATTCCGAGCGGCGGAAGCTCTCGACCATCGACGGTATGATGGCCATCGACGAGGTCACCCGCGCCATCCATCGGCAGCTGCTGGCGCTGGGCGCTGTCGAGCCGAAGACCCGCGCCAAAAGCGCAGCCAAGGCGGCGCCGGCCAAGAAGGCCAGGGCGGGCAAGACGGCGAGCAAGGCGGCGACCAGGAAAACAGCCAAAAAGCCGGCGGAAACGGCCAGAAAACCCGCCAAATCGGCTAAAAAGGCAGCCAAGACGGCGGTGAAGGGCTCCAAGAAGGCGGCCAAGAAAGCCGGCAAGAAGACCGTCAAGAAAGCAGCGAAAAAGGCAGCCCAAAAGACCGCCAAGAAGGCAGTCAAAAAGGGTGCCAGGAAGGCTGCAAAAAAGGTCACGAAAAAGCGAGCCAAGCGCTAGCAGCGGTTGACGAAAGCCCCTGGAATCCCTTAATAAGCCCCGCATCCAAGTCGGATAGTTTCAGACGATGCCGGGCCCCAGGAAGACCGGGGGTGGGCGTCGTGTTCGCGTTTGTGAACACCTGCCCGAGAACACAAGCACTTAAGCCCGATCCTGACGAGGATCGGCGACAGGAGAGAAGGCCGTGGCCCGTATTGCCGGCGTGAACATTCCCACCAACAAGCGCGTGCTGATCGCGCTCCAGTACATCCATGGCATCGGTCAGAAGATCGCCGGTGAGATCCTGGAGAAGGTGAAGATCCCCGTGGATCGTCGCGTCAATCAGCTCAGCGATGCCGAAGTGCTCCAGATCCGCGAAGTGATCGACCGCGACTATCTCGTCGAGGGCGACCTGCGTCGCGAGGTCGGCATCAACATCAAGCGTCTGATGGACCTCGGCTGCTATCGCGGCCTGCGTCATCGTCGCGGTCTGCCGGTGCGCGGCCAGCGCACCCACACCAATGCGCGCACGCGCAAGGGCCCGGCGAAGGCCATCGCCGGCAAGAAGAAGTAAGTTTTCGAATCCAAATCGCGGCGTGTGGCGAACAGGGATGACCCGTTCGCCACGCGCCTTTCGTTCCACAGGTGTAGCCGCTGGCATTACGGCGGCGTTTGAGATCTTCAGGAAAGGTACTCCATGGGCAAGGAAGCCACCCGCGTTCGTCGTCGTGAGCGCAAGAACATCGCCTCCGGCGTCGCGCACGTGAATTCGTCGTTCAACAACACGACCATCACCATCACCGACGCGCAGGGCAACACGATTGCCTGGTCTTCCGCCGGCACGATGGGCTTCAAGGGCTCGCGCAAGTCGACCCCGTACGCCGCGCAGGTTGCCGCCGAAGACGTGTCCAAGAAGGCGCAGGAGCACGGCATGCGCACGCTCGAAGTCGAAGTCGCAGGTCCCGGTTCGGGCCGCGAATCGGCGCTCCGCGCGCTCCAGGCCGCAGGCTTCACCGTCACCTCGATCCGTGACGTGACTACGATCCCGCACAACGGTTGCCGTCCCCGCAAGCGTCGGCGCGTTTGATACGAAATTGCGGGCGCATCGGCGCCCGCGATTGTTTTTTGCAAAGCCGCGGGAATGACCTGCGGCCTTTCTCCAACGCCAGTATCTGCAATCGCAGTATGACTGGCCTGTATGGGTGAAACAGTGACGATCCAGAAAAATTGGCAAGAACTGATTCGACCGAACAAGCTCCAGGTGCAGCCCGGCAGCGATCCCTCGCGTTTCGCGACCATCGTCGCCGAGCCGCTCGAGCGCGGCTTCGGCCAGACGCTCGGCAACGCGCTGCGCCGCATCCTGCTCTCCTCGCTCCAGGGCGCAGCGGTGCAGTCGGTGCACATCGACGGCGTGCTGCACGAGTTCTCCTCGATCGCGGGCGTCCGTGAGGACGTCACCGACATCGTGCTCAACATCAAGGACATCTCGATCAAGATGCAGGGCGAAGGCCCCAAGCGTATGGTCGTGAAGAAGTCCGGCCCGGGCGTCGTCACCGCTGGCGACATCCAGACCGTCGGCGACGTCGTCGTGCTCAACCCGGATCTGCAGATCTGCACCCTCGACGAAGGCGCCGAGATCCGCATGGAGTTCACGGTCGCCACCGGCAAGGGCTACGTGCCCGCCGAGCGCAACCGTCCCGAGGATGCGCCGATCGGCCTGATCCCGGTCGACAGCCTGTACTCGCCGGTCCGCAAGGTCTCCTACAAGGTCGAGAACACCCGTGAGGGCCAGATCCTCGACTACGACAAGCTGACCATGACGATCGAGACCAACGGCGCGCTGACGCCGGATGACTCCGTGGCTTACGCCGCGCGCATCCTGCAGGATCAGCTCAACGTGTTCGTCAACTTCGAAGAGCCGCGCAAGGAAGTCGCCCAGGAGATCATCCCGGACCTCGCCTTCAACC
Source organism: Bradyrhizobium sp. SHOUNA76 (assembly GCF_023006445.1). Lineage (NCBI taxonomy): Bacteria > Pseudomonadati > Pseudomonadota > Alphaproteobacteria > Hyphomicrobiales > Nitrobacteraceae > Bradyrhizobium > Bradyrhizobium sp. SHOUNA76. The sequence continues at coordinate 6,026 of NZ_JALBHA010000004.1, read as the reverse complement.
CGGCCTTCCTCAAGAAGGTGGACGAGCTCGAGCTGTCGGTGCGTTCGGCCAACTGCTTGAAGAACGACAACATCGTCTACATCGGCGACCTCGTGCAGAAGAGCGAAGCGGAAATGCTCCGCACCCCGAACTTCGGCCGCAAGTCGCTCAACGAGATCAAGGAAGTGCTGGCCCAGATGGGTCTGCATCTCGGCATGGAAGTACCGGGCTGGCCGCCGGAGAACATCGACGAGCTCGCCAAGCGCTTCGAGGATCACTACTGAGTATTTCGTCATTCCGGGGCGGTCCGTAGGACCGAACCCGGAATCTCGAGATTCCGGATCGACGCTTCGCGCCGTCCGGAATGACGACCGGGCGAACGCAGGCAGCCCACCTGAGCAACATGTCCGACGAACCGTCGCGGCAGTTTTTACGTAAGGAATAGTCACATGCGTCACGGCAAGGTTCATCGGAAGCTCAACCGCACTGCCGAGCATCGCCGCGCGATGTTCGCCAATATGTGCGCCGCGCTGATCAAGCACGAGCAGATCGTCACCACGCTGCCGAAGGCGAAAGAATTGCGCCCGATCGTCGAGAAGCTGGTCACCCTCGGCAAGAAGGGCGGGCTGGCCATGCGCCGCCAGGCCATCTCCGAGATGCGCGACAAGGACCAGGTCAAGAAGCTGTTCGACGTTTTGGCGCCCCGCTACAAGGACCGCCAGGGCGGCTACACCCGCATCATCAAGGCCGGCTTCCGCTACGGCGACAACGCCGCGATGGCCGTGATCGAGTTCGTCGATCGCGACGTCGATGCCAAGGGCCAGGACTCCGGTCCGGTGCAGGAGAAGGAAGCCGAGGCGGCGTAAGCCGACCGGCATTGGGTTTTCAGAAAGCGGCGCCCCTGGGCGCCGCTTTTTTGTATGGCGCAACGGCATCTCATGCTGCGCGTCGTTTTGTTGAACGCATTCCGGGCGGGGGCCCTCATGAGGATTGTGTTTGGATTCGTGTTGGCGCTGCTGATGTCGCCGGCCGCTGGCGAAACGCTGGTCGAGCGCGCGCGGCCGTTATCTGTTGACCATTGCCCATTGCCTGGAATGCCATACGCCGGAAGGCCCGTCCGCCGTCCACGATTTCGCCGCAGCGAGCGGCAAGGGCGGCCGGACGTTCAGGGGGCCGTGGGGGGAGTCCGTCTCTCCCAACATCACCCCCGATCGAGCGATCGGCCTGGGCCAATGGAGCGACGACGAAATCAAACGTGCGATTACGCAAGGCATCGCGCGCGATGGTCACAAGCTCAAGCCGCCGATGGCCTATGCTGCCTATGCCAGCATGACGGCCCAGGATCTCGATGCGATCGTCGCCTTTCTCAGGACGCTGCCGCCGCGATGACGGACCCGTAGGGTGGGCAAAGGCGCGCTCTTCGCGCGCCGTGCCCACCATGGGTCTAGCACCGTCTCGAAATGGTGGGCACGCTCCGCTTTGCCCACCCTACGATTCCTCCGTTGTGGCGGCCGATCCTCACGCGTCGGTGAGTGGCGATTGCATCCGTCTGCGCTGCGCACGATATCCGCACCAGCTTCAAATGGAGATGACGCATGAACATCGACCTTTCCGGAAAGACCGCGCTCGTGACCGGCTCGACCGCCGGCATTGGCCACGCCATTGCGAAGGGTCTCGCCGCTTCAGGCGCCAGCGTTGTGATCAATGGCCGCGGCCAAGACAAGGTCGATGCCGCCGTACGCAAGCTGGAAGGGACGGGCGCCAAGGTGCGCGGCATCGCCGCCGACGTCTCGACTGCCGCAGGCTGCAAGGCGCTCGTTGCGGCGCTGCCGGACGTCGACATCCTCATCAACAATGCCGGCATCTTCGAGCCGAAGGACTTTTTCGACATCCCCGACGAGGACTGGAGCCGCTTCTTCGAGGTCAACGTCATGAGCGGCGTGCGGCTGTCGCGCGCCTATATGCAAGGCATGCTCAAGCGCAATTGGGGCCGCATCGTCTTCATCTCCTCGGAGTCCGGGCTCAACATTCCCGTCGAGATGATCCACTACGGCATGAGCAAGACGGCCCAGCTCTCGGTCGCGCGGGGCCTGGCGCAGCTCACCCGCGGCACCGGCGTCACCGTCAATTCCGTGCTGCCGGGCCCGACCATGTCGGAGGGCGTCGAGACCTTCGTGAAGGATCTCGCGAAGCAAAACGGACAATCCGTGGACGAGGCCGCGGCCAATTTCGTCAAGCAGCATCGCCCGAGCTCGTTGATTCAGCGCTTCGCCAGCGTCGACGAGATCGCCAACATGGTGGTCTACGTTGCTTCGAAGCAGGCGTCTGCCACCAACGGCGCGGCGCTGCGCGCGGAAGGCGGCATCGTCAACACGATCGCCTGAGGCCGTGTATGACAGCCTACGCAATTTCCGAGGTCGAGATGCGCGATCCCGACGGATTTGAGGCCTATCGGACGCTCGCCGCGAAGACGATCGCGCAGTACGGCGGGCACTATCTCGTCCGTGGCGGCAAAGCCGAACTGGCGGAGGGCAATCTTCCGCCGAAGGCCATCGTGATCGTCGAATTCCCGTCGATGGCGAGGCTGAAGGAATGGTACGCCTCGCCGGAATATGCCGAGGCGCTCAAGCTGCGGCAGACGGCGCTGGAGCGGCGGCTGCTATTCGTCGAGGGCGGGGCTCGAACGTAGCTGCCGTAGGGTGGGCAAAGTGTAGCGTGCCCGCCACCTCGAGTGCATGTTGAGAAGATTGTGGTGGGCACGGCGCAAGTGCGCCTTTGCCCACCCTGCGAGTCCTTCGCCTACCACCCCTCCAGCACGATCTTGCCGCGCGACTTGCCGCTCTCGAGCAGCGCATGCGCGCGCTTGAGGTTGGCGGCGTTGATCGTACCGAAAGTCTGGTCGAGCGTCGTGCGCAGCACGCCCTTGTCGATGAGGTCGGCGACGTCGTTCAGCAGATGATGCTGCGCGATCATGTCCGCCGTCTGGAACGAGGAGCGCGTGAACATCGATTCCCAGTGGACCGAGATCGCCTTGCCCTTGAACGTGCTCATGGTGAACTCCGGGGGATCGTCGATCAGGCCGAACCGGCCCTGCGGCGCCATCAACTCGGCGATCGCCTTGTAGTGCTGGTCGGTGAAGGTGAGGCTCGCCACCAGCGCGACCGGCGGCAGCTTCAGCTTCTCGATCTGCTCCTTCATCGGCTTGCCATGATCGACCACCGCATGCGCGCCGAGATCGAGGCACCATTTTTGCGATTCCGGCCGCGTCGCGGTCGCGAGCACCGTCAGCCCGGTGAGGCGGCGGGCAAGCTGGATCAGGATCGAGCCGACGCCGCCGGCGCCGCCTGTGATCAGCAGCGTGCGCGGATCGACGCTCTTGCCCGGCACCGCGCCGAGCCGGTCGAATAGCAGCTCCCATGCCGTAATGGAGGTGAGGGGAAGGGCGGCGGCCTGCGCGAACGACAGGCTCTTCGGCTTGTTGCCGACGATGCGTTCGTCGACCAGATGGAATTCGGCATTGGTGCCTTGGCGCAGGATCGAGCCAGCGTAAAACACCTCGTCGCCCGGCTTGAACAACGTAACCTCGGGGCCGATCGCATCGACCACGCCGGCCGCGTCATAGCCCAGGATCTTCGTCTCACCCTCGGGCGGGGCGGCGCGCTTGCGCACCTTGAAATCGACCGGATTGGCGGAGATCGCCTTCACGGCGACGCGGATGTCGCGTCCCTTGGGATCTGGCTTGGCGGTCTCGAAATCGAACAACGCGTCCTGATCCTCGATCGGAAGCGATTTCTTGTAGCCGACGGCCTTCATGGCTTGTCTCCATCAGATGGCGTGCTCGCCTGCCGTCCTAACTGTCGCTATAGCTCCGATTTGGCAAGTACTGTAAATTCGGGGATATAGTCCCTGTTTGGATACTATTGGGAAAACACGCATGAAACGGCGAGACTTTGCCCGTCGTCCCGGCTGTTCGGTCGAGGCGACGCTGGATCTGATCGACGGCAAGTGGAAGGGCGTGATCCTCTATCATCTGCAAGACGGCACCCAGCGCTTCGGCGAACTGCGCCGCCGGATGCCCGGCATCACCCAGCGCATGCTGACGAAACAGCTTCGCGCGCTGGAGGAGGACAAGCTCGTCATTCGCAAGGTCTATGCGGAAGTGCCGCCGCGCGTGGAGTATTGTCTCTCCGAGCTCGGCGAGAGCCTCAAGCCGGTGATCGATATCCTAAAGGCTTGGGGCGAGAGCCATCAGCAGCGATTGTCCTGTGCACCAGCGCCGGTCGTCGTGAAGAAGCCGAAGCGCGCGGCGTGACGCCGATGCGCGCGGCGGATGTTCTCGCCGCGGTCGAAATATTGCGGCACGTCGCCAATGCACATCATGCCAATCCAGCCCTCGGGCCAATTGCCGATTCGCACGCTCAGCTTGCATCCCGGACACACCGGAAAGGGCCCCGAATTGCCGCCCGGCGCCCTTCTATTGAGGGACGAACGCGCCTATATTCCGGCGTCTTTTCCAAGAGGTAGGAATGTTCCGATCGACCTGGACCGCCGCCGTTACGGCATTGTGCATAGGCTTTTCCGCCCACTTCAATCCGGCTGCGGCGCAGGACCGCCGCGTCCCGTCCTCGCCGGCCGAACTGCGGCTGTCCTATGCGCCGATCGTGCAGCGGGTGCAGCCGGCTGTGGTCAACGTCTATGCCGCCAAGGTGGTGCAGAACCGCAATCCGCTGCTCGATGACCCCATCTTCCGCCGCTTCTTCGGCGTGCCTGGCCAGCAGCCTGAGCAGATGCAGCGCTCGCTCGGCTCGGGCGTCATCGTCGATGCCTCCGGCCTCGTCGTCACCAACGTCCATGTCATCGAAGGCGCGGACCAGGTGAAGGTGTCGCTGTCGGACAAGCGCGAGTTCGAAGCCGAGATCCTGCTGAAGGATTCCCGCACCGATCTTGCCGTACTCCGCCTGAAGGACACGAAGGAGAAGTTCCCGACCCTCGATTTCACCAACTCCGACGAGTTGCTGGTCGGTGACGTCGTGCTCGCGATCGGCAATCCCTTCGGCGTCGGGCAGACCGTGACCCACGGCATCATCTCGGCGCTCGCGCGCACCCAGGTCGGGATCACCGACTACCAGTTCTTCATCCAGACTGACGCTGCGATCAATCCCGGCAATTCCGGCGGCGCGCTGGTCGACATGAGCGGCAAGCTCGCCGGCATCAACACCGCGATCTATTCGCGCTCCGGCGGCTCGCAAGGAATCGGCTTTGCGATCCCTGCCAACATGGTGCGCGTCGTCGTCGCCTCCGCCAAGAGCGGCGGCAAGGCGGTGAAGCGGCCGTGGCTCGGGGCAAAGTTGCAGGCGGTGACGCCGGAGATCGCCGAGAGCCTCGGCTTGCGTTCGCCGACAGGTGCGCTGGTCGCGAGCGTGGTCTCGAACGGCCCCGCGGCGAAGGCCGGCCTGAAATCCTCCGATCTCATCATCGGGATCGACGGCCAGACCGTGGATGATCCCAACGCTTTCGATTATCGCTTCGCCACCCGTCCGCTCGGCGGCACCGCGCAGATCGACGTGCAGCGGGGCGGCAAGCCGCTCAAGCTGGCGGTGGCGCTGGAGACCGCTCCCGATACGGGACGCAACGAACTCGTCGTCACCGCGCGCTCTCCGTTCCAGGGAGCGAAGGTCTCGACCATCACGCCGGCGGTCGCCGACGAACTGCATCTTGACGCCGATACCGAGGGTGTTGTGATCACCGATCTCGGCGGCGACAGTGCGGCCGCGAATGTCGGCTTTCAGAAGGGCGACATCATTCTCGCGGTCAACAACCAGAAGATCAGCAAGACCGGTGACCTCGAAAAGGCGGCCGGCGAGCGCCCGAGGATCTGGCGCATCACGCTGGTGAGGGGCGGCCAGCAGATCAACGTCACGCTGGGCGGATGAGTCCGAAGCGACCACAGGAGACGCCAACTCTCTTTGCCGCGGCGGGGCTCGACCACGATGCCCCGCATCCGCTGCCGGACCGGCTGCGCCCGCGCGCGCTGTCGGAGGTCGTCG
>NZ_JALBHA010000049.1:0-23674 GCF_023006445.1 Bradyrhizobium sp. SHOUNA76 | reverse complement strand
CGGCAGGAAGCCGCCACGGGTCGGGTGGCCGTCCGGCCCTAACATCGACATCGGAAACACCGGCTGCGCCAGGCACCAATGCACCGTGAACGGCGCGGCGTCGCCCTTTTTGGGCTCGCCGACCTCCTGGAACAGCGTCGCGCGCAGACCCATCACGAGCTGCGCGGTGACGATGTCGGTGGCCTCCGTGCTGCGGCCGATCCACTGCCTGAGATGATCGATGTCGAGCTTTTCGGTCATAACGCCTCGCTCTTGTTATGTCCTGGACGGACGTTCGCCGATGGCGGGCACGGCGCCATAGCTACGGGTTTCGCCGACGATGATCGGTGCCGGCGCGGGATAGCTGACGCGTCCCTGCGGCGTGTCAACCTCGATGCGGCGCAGATGCGGATGGTTGGTGAGATCGGCCATGGTGTTGACCTCGGCGAACGCAATGTCGGCGTCGGACAGCCGCTTCAGCAGCTCGTCACGCGTCATTCTGCCGAAGATGTCCGCAACGGTCTTGTCGGTGAAATCGCGGTTGCGCACGCGCTCGACCATGTTGGCGACGCGGGGATCGGCGGGCAGGTCCGGCTGATCAAGCACCTTCGCGCACAGCGTCTTCCACTCGCGCTCGCTCTGGATCGAGATCAGGATGTCCTTGCCGTCCTTCGAGGTGAACACGCCATAGGGCGCGATCGAGGGATGGCGCAGGCCCATGCGCTTGGGCGGGTTGCCGGCTTCGGAGTTGAGCAGCGGCACGGTGCACCAGTCCGCCATCACGTCGAACATGGAGATGCGGATGTCGGCGCCCTTGCCGGTGCGCCCGCGCGCGATCAGCGCTTCCAGGATCGCCGCATGCGCGGTGGCGCCGGTGGCGACATCAACGATCGACATGCCGACCCGCGAGGCGCCGTCAGGGTTGCCGGTGATCGAGGCAAGGCCGCTCTCGGCCTGGATCAGCAAATCATAGGCCTTGCGATGCGCGTAGGGGCCCTCGTCGCCATAGCCGGTGATGGTGCAGGAAATCAGCTTCGGATAGTCCTTCAGCAGCCGCTCGCGCGAAAAGCCGAGCTTGTCCATCGAGCCCGGCTTGAGGTTCTGGATCAGCACGTCGGCGCTCGCGATCAGCTTCTCCAGCTCGGCGCAGCCTTCCTTCGTTGCGAGATCGACCACCGCCGATTGCTTGCCGCGGTTGAGCCAGACGAAGTAGCTGCTCTGGCCCTTGGCCGCCGCGTCATAGCCGCGGGCGAAATCGCCTTCGGGCCGCTCGATCTTGATCACTTCCGCGCCCGCATCCGCCAGGCGCGAGGAGCAGAACGGTGCCGCCACCGCCTGCTCGACCGCAATCACCCTGATCCCGTCCAATGCTCCCATGGTGCGACCTCAGTACGAGCGCGGCATGCCGAGCACATGCTCGGCGACGAAGGACAGCACGAGGTTGGTCGAGATCGGGGCCACCTGGTAGAGCCGCGTCTCGCGGAACTTGCGCTCGACGTCGTATTCCTCGGCAAAGCCGAAGCCGCCATGGGTCTGGATGCAGGCATTTGCCGCTTCCCAGGACGCATCGGCCGCCAGCATCTTGGCCATGTTGGCCTCGGCGCCGCAGTCGAGCCCGGCCTCGTATTTGCGCGTGGCTTCCTTCACCATCAGCTCGGCTGCACGCATCGAGGCGTAGGCCTTGGCGATCGGGAACTGGATGCCTTGATTCTGGCCGATCGGCCGGCCGAAGACGCTGCGCTCCTTGGCGTAGTTCGTCGCTTTCGCGATGAACCACTTGGCGTCGCCGACGCATTCGGCCGCGATCAGGATGCGCTCGGCGTTCATGCCGGAGAGGATGTAGCGAAAGCCCTTGCCTTCCTCGCCGATCAGATTCTCCGCCGGCACCTTCATGTCGGTGAAGAAGACCTCGGTGGTGGCGTGGTTCATCATGGTGCGGATCGGGCGGATCTCGAGGCCGTTGTTCTTGGCCTCGCGCATGTCGACGATGAACACGGAGAGGCCATCGGTGCGCTTCTTGGCCTGCTCCTTCGGCGTGGTGCGCGCCAGCAGCACCATCAGGTCGGAATGCTCGGCGCGGCTGGTCCAGATCTTCTGGCCGTTGACGATGTAGCTGTCGTTGCCGTCCTTGCGCGCGAAGGTCTTCAGCGAGGAGGTGTCGGTGCCGCTGGTCGGCTCGGTGACGCCGAAGGCCTGCAGGCGCAACTCGCCGCTGGCGATCTTCGGCAGGTACTTTGCCTTCTGCTCGGCGTTGCCGTGCCGCAGCACCGTGCCCATCGTGTACATCTGGGCGTGGCAGCCGCCGCCGTTACAGCCCGCGCGCTGGATCTCTTCCAGGATCGCCGCGGCCGCCGACAGCTTCAGCCCCGCGCCGCCATATTCCTCGGGGATCAGCACCGAGAGATAGCCTGCCTCAGTCAGCGCATCGACGAAGGCCTTGGGGTAGGCCATCTCGCGATCGAGCTTGCGCCAATAATCGCCGGGAAACTGCGCGCACAGCTTGGCGACGGCTTCGCGGATGTCGGCGTGATCTTCGGTATGGTGTTCTTGACTCATGGCGTTTCCAATCATTAGCGGCAGTTAAGATAACGCCGGCCAACCCTCTGGCGTTGTGAAAACAACGCCAGCCCCCTATGCTCATTTGTTATAGCGTATGAAGTAGCCTTCCAGGATTGGCAAGCATGGATTTCCGGCAGCTCAGGACCTTCAGTTGCGTGGCGGAGCTCGGCAGCCTCTCCAAGGCGTCCGACACGTTGCGCGTGGCGCAGCCGGCGCTGAGCCGCCAGATCAAGCTCTTGGAACACGAGCTGCGCACCGAACTCTTCACCCGCAACGGCCGCGGCATGGTGCTGACCGAAGCCGGCCGGCTGCTGCTGTCGCGCACCTCCGGCATCGTGCGGCAGATCGACCAGATCCGCGACGACATCCAGTCGGCCAAGGGGCCGCCGTCCGGGCAAGTCGTGCTCGGCCTTGTTCCAACCGTGAGCTGCGTGCTGTCGGCGCGCTTTGCGCGGCGCTGCGTCGAAAAGTTTCCCGGCATCTCGCTGCGCATCGTCGAGAGCTACAGCGGCCACCTGGTTGAATGGCTGCATCGCGGCGAGATGGATCTCGCCATCCTCTACGGCCGCTCGGCCGATCTGCATCTCAATGTCGAGAGCCTCGGCCGCGATAACATCGTCGCCGTCGGCCCGCGCGGCTGCGGCCTCGCGCGCAAGAAGAGCGTCGATATCGGCTGGCTGTTGCGGCAACGGCTGGTGTTGCCCTCTCATTCGCACGGCCTCCGCGCGCTGATCGAGCACGCGGCCGCCCAGCGCAAGATCAAGCTCGACGTCCAGCTCGAGGCGGATTCGTTTCGCGTGCTGACGAGCCTGGTCGAGGAGGGCCTCGGCTTCGCGCTGCTGCCGCCCTCCTCGGTCCACGGCGAGGTCGCCGACGGACGGCTGGAAACCGCGCCCGTCTCGAAGCCGATGACGCGCGAGCTCATTTTCGCCTCTCCGATCGACCGCCCGGTCTCGACGGCCTCGCTCGCCGTCACCGCGCTGCTGCGCGAGGAGGTCGCCGCCTGCCGCAAGGAAGGCGTGTGGGACATCAAGTTGAGTTAGATGCCGTGTCGTAGAACAGTCGCGCGACGCCGTGTCTTCGCATCTGGTGCGAGCTGTCATGCCGAAATTTTATAGCTGGGCCTTGGGGGCTGCGCGTCTGACGCGCAAGTGTCTCCAAGAGCTCGTCATTGCGAGCGCAGCGAAGCAATTCAGGAATCCCTCAGCGGTGATAGTCTGGATTGCTTCGTCGCAAGAACTCCTCGCAATGACGGAGGATGGAGCTCAGGCCGGAATCCTTACCGGCAGCGTCTCATAGCCCTTGATGAAGCTGGAATAGATCCGCTTGGGCTCGCCGACCACTTCGATGCGGTCGAAGCGCTTCAGCATCTCCTCCCAGACGATCTTGAGCTGCAGCTCGGCAAGGCGCATGCCGACGCAGCGGTGGATGCCGAAGCCGAACGAAAGATGCGTGCGGGGCCGCGGGCGGTCGATGATGAACTCGTTCGGCCGCTCGAACATCTCCTCGTCGCGGTTGCCGGAGACGTACCACATCACCACGCGGTCGCCCTTCTTGATCTGCTTGCCGCCGATCTCGGTATCGGCAAGCGCCGTGCGCCGCATATGCGCCAGCGGCGTCTGCCAGCGGATCACCTCGGGCACCATGGAATCGATCAGCGCCGGATTCTTCCGCAGCATCTCGTACTGGTCCGGGTTCTCGTTCAGCGCCAGCACCGAGCCGGTCATGGTGTTGCGCGTGGTGTCGTTGCCGCCGACGATGAGCAGGATGATGTTGCCCATGAGATTGTCGGGGTCCATGTGGCGGGTGGCGTCGTTGTGCGCCATCAGCGACAGCAGATCGTTGCGCGGCGCGGAGTTGACGCGCTCGTTCCACAGCTTGGACATGTAGGCGTAGCACTCGTCCATCTCGCGGCGGCGCTCTTCGGCCGACGCAACGATGCCGCTCTTGGGCAGCGCGGTCGAGACGTCGGACCAGCGCGTCAGCTTGCGCCGCTCCTCCCAAGGGAAGTCGAACAGGGTCGCCAGCATCTGCGTCGTCAGCTCGATCGAGACGCGCTCGACAAAATTGAAGGTCTCGTTGCGCGGCAGATTGTCGAGCACTGTTTGCGAGCGCTGCCGGATCAGCTTTGCCAGCTCGTCCAGATGCGTCGGGGTGAACATCGGCGACACGGTCTTGCGCTGCGACGAATGAAGCGGCTGGTCCATCGCGATGAAGCTCGGATAGTCGTAGCCTTCCGGCACGTCGCGGATCGAGATACCGCCGAGCGTCGAGTCCGAGGAGAAGATGCCGTGATTGGTGTCGACATGCATGATGTCGTTGTATTTCACCACCGACCAATAGGGCTCGATCGGTGCGTTGGTGCAGTAATGCACCGGTTCTTCCTTGCGCAGCCGCTCGAACCACGGCCACATCGTGTCGTCCTGGAACAGCCTGGGCGCGCCGGGGTGGAATTGCGACAACGGCGTCGCATAGGCCTCCTCGCGGGCCCTGCGCATGCGTTCGGCCGCTTTAACCGGCGCTTGGATGTTCATCGTCGTGGCTCCAGTTGGTTCTTCTTCGCCTCTCCCTGTAAGAACAGGGAGAGGGAGTTAACTCACGCCGCAATCTTCACCGGCAGCTCTTCCAGGCCCTTCACAAAACTCGAATAGACCCGCTTCGGTTCGCCGACCACCTCGATATGGTCGAACCGCCTCAGGATCTCTTCCCAGATAATCTTGAGCTGGAGTTCGGCAAGCCTGAGGCCCACGCAGCGGTGGATGCCGAAGCCGAAGGACAGATGCGTGCGCGGGCGGGCGCGGTCGATGATGAAATCGTAGGGCTTGTCGATCGCCTCCTCGTCGCGGTTGCCCGAGACGTACCACATCACGACCTTGTCACCTGTCTTGATCTGCTTGCCGCGGAACTCGAAGTCGGAGAGCGCGGTGCGGCGCATATGCGCCAACGGCGTCTGCCAGCGGATCACCTCGGGCACGAAGCTGTCGAGCAAAGCGGGGTTTTCGCGCAGCTTGCGATATTGCTCCGGATGCTGGTTCAGCGCGTGCAGCGAGCCCGACATGGTGTTGCGCGTGGTGTCGTTGCCGCCGACGATCAAAAGCACGAGATTGCCGAGGAAGTTCTTTGCGTCCATGTCGCGCGTCGCGGCCCCATGCGCCATCATCGAGAGCAGGTCGCTCTTCGGCGGCTGCGCGATGCGTTCTTTCCAGAGGCGCGCGAAATAGCCGGCGCATTCGGTCAGCTCGACCTGACGCTCGTCCTCGGTGGCGACGAGACCGTCGGGCCCGGGGATCGTGGTGGCGATGTCCGACCAGCGCGTCAGCCTGCGGCGATCATCCCAGGGGAAGTCGAACAGCACCGCCAGCATCTGCGTGGTCAGCTCGATCGAGACGCGGTCGACCCAGTCGAACACCTCGCCGCGGGGCAGGTTGTCAAGGCACTCGGCCGAGCGCTTGCGGATGTTGAGCGCGAGATTGTCCAGATGGGTCGGCGTGAACATCGGCGCCACGGTCTTGCGCTGCGCCGCGTGGCGCGGCGGGTCCATCGAGATGAAGCTCTCGCGGCGCAGGTCCGGGTCGATGTCGCGGATGGTGATGCCGCCGAGCGAGGAGGCCGAGGAGAAAACCGAATGGTTGGTCTCGATCTCCATGATGTCATTGTAGCGCGTCACCGACCAGTACGGGCCGAACATCGAGTCCTTGCAATAGTGCACGGGATCTTCGCGGCGCAGGCGATCGAAATAGGGCCAGAATGTATCGGTCCTGAACAATTCCGGATCGCCCGGATTGAATTGCTCCAGCGGCAATGACGACGCGCGCTCGCGCAATGCGTCGAGCTTCGACGCGCTCTCGATGGTCCCATGCATGACCGTTCTCCCTGGCATGAACCGCGCGTTCTCGTTGAATTCTGCGCTGCGGTATTTGATTTGCAATTACAGCCGGTTGTCTGCGCCGGAGCAAGGGAGAGTTTTGTCACGTCCAACCTTTGCGGGAGGGGTGGGTGCCGTAGCCCGGCTGCAACGTGATCCCCCGCACACCGTTTGTCGTGAAATCATGCCAGAAACTGAGATCGAGGTAAATCGAACCCGGCTATGTTGGGAATCGACCAATCCCTGACCTATAGTTTGATTGCAATAGACCAGCATTCCGAGGTTGCCGTCGTGAACGACATGCAATGGACCCCCATCGGCTCACAGCCCATTCCACCGCCGCTGCCGCCCGCGGGGGTCGACTTCACCGGAAACCGCTCCGAGTTCCGCAAATTGGTCACCAAGGGTGCGATGCTGGAGCTCGTCACTTTCGGCTTCTACCGGTTCTGGCTCGTCACCGACATTCGCCGTCATCTGTGGGCGAACACCGCGGTGGACGGCGATGCCGCCGAATATACCGGCCGGGCCAAGGAGCTGCTGGTCGGCTTCCTGTTCGCGCTCGCGATCCTGGTGCCGATCTATCTCGCCTACTTCCTGATCGGCATCGAGTTCGAGCGCTGGCAGGGCTTTGCCTCGGTGCCGCTGTTCATCGGCTTCTACGCCTTCGGCCAGTTCGCGATTTTTCGCGCGCGGCGCTATCGGCTGACGCGTACGGTCTGGCGCGGCGTGCGGTTCTGGATGGACGGCTCCGGCTGGGCCTATTCGCTCCGCGCGATGCTGTGGGGCCTGCTCGTGTTCCTGACGCTCGGCCTGGCGCTGCCGTGGCGCGAGGCCGCGCTCGAACGTTACAAGATGCAGCACACCCATTACGGCGATCTCCGTGGTGATTTCGAGGGCGACGGCTGGACCTTCTTCAAGCGCGCCTGGTGGCTGTGGCTGCTCAGCCCGATCGCGCTGTTGATCTTCCCGCTCGCGCCGTTCTTCTACGCCGAATTCAAAGCGCGTGAGTGGCGCTGGTGGCTCGACGGCATCCGCATTGGCGGCGTCAGGCTGTCCTCGAACCTGCCTCATGATGCCTTCTACGGGCTGTACTGGAAGGTGATCGGCTGGTGGACGTTGCTGTCGATGGCTTTCTCTGCCTATCTCGGCGGCGGCGCCTTGCTCGTCGTCACGCTGAGCGGCGTTTCGGCCGATCAATTGTTCGGCTCCGACGATGCGGCCAAGAGCATCCCGATGGTGGTGATGATGGTGATCGGCTATTTCGCCCTGGCGCTCGCGATCAACATCGTCATGCGGGTCTATCTCCAGCGCGATCTCTGGGCCAAGGTGCTGGAGACCGTCAAGGTGCACAACATCGCGGCCGCCGCGGATGTGCGCGGCAGCGGCCAGCTCGCCAGCGCGCTCGGCGAAGGTTTTGCCGACGGACTCGATGTCGCGGGATTTTGAGCTGTGAGTGAGTTGTCCACCGAGGCCCCGGCGCAGGCCGTCAAGCCGACCATCTTCTTCGACGGCGTGTCGAGCCGCAGGCGTCAGGTGATGCTGACGCTCGGTGATGCCCTCGAGATCGTCGAGGAGGGCGGAACGCCCGTGCGCTGGGCCTATGCCGATATCCGTCGCGCGGACAGCCCGGCCGGAATTTTGCGCCTGGCCTCCACATCCGCGGCGTCCCTGGCGCGGCTCGAAATCCGCGATGCTGCGCTCGCAGCAGGCGTGATTGCTCGCTGCATGCGTCTCGACGAGCACCAGACCTCCCGGCGCGGTGTCGCCAAAATCGTCGGCTGGTCGGTGGCCGCCGCAATCTCCATCGTCTGCGTCGTGCTGTTCGGCGTGCCGCTCGTCGCTGACCGCCTCGCGCCGCTGGTGCCGAAGCCAGTCGAGCGGCGCATCGGCGATGCCGCCGAAGTGCAGATGAAAACCATCTTCGGCCGCAGCGTCTGCGAAGATCCCGCAGGCAAGGCCGCCTTCACGAAGCTCGTCAACCGGCTGCGCGATGCCGCAGGTCTCGACGATGATTCCATGACGGCGGGCGTGCTGCCGACGGCGGTGCCGAATGCGTTTGCATTGCCAGGCGGAAAGGTGTTCGTGTTGAAGGGCCTGCTCGACAAGGCCGAAAGCCCCGACGAGCTCGCCGGCATCCTCGCCCACGAGCTCGGCCATCTCAAGCATCACGACAATATGCGCGGGCTGATCTACAACGGCGGCACCTCGTTTCTGATCGGCCTGTTGTTCGGCGACGTCACCGGCTCGAGCGCGGTGATCTTCGCCTCGCGCAGTCTGGTCGAGGCCTCCTACTCGCGCGAGGCCGAGACCGCCGCCGATACGTTCGCGATCGAGGTCATGCACAAGCTCGGCCGCTCGCCGAAGCCCGCGGCCGAGCTGATGTTCCGCGTCACCGGCAAGGAAGGCGGCTCCACGCTCACGACGATCCTCGCCAGTCACCCCCTGACCGAGGACCGCCTCGCCCGCATGACCAGGGAAGACCGCCCCGCCAGTGGCCCGCCGCTGTTGACGGACAAGGAGTGGCAGGCGCTGAAGGGCGTTTGCGGCAGCGGGAAGGTGTGAGCCTGCTTATCTCGTCCCGTAAGCACGGTCGCCGGCGTCGCCGAGGCCTGGCAAGATAAAACCGTTCTCGTCGAGGCCTTCGTCCACCGCGGCCGTCCAGATCGGCACGTCCGGATGCAAGCCGCGCAGCCGCTCGAGTCCTTCCGGAGCGGCGATCAGGCAGGCGAGGCGGATGTCCCTGGCGCCGCGCTCCTTCAGCCGGTCGATGGCGGCGACCGTTGTGTTGGCGGTCGCGACCACCGGCGTCACCACGATGGCGAGGCGCTCGCTGAGATCGGACGGCGATTTGAAGAAATATTCGACCGCGGCAAAGCTGTGCGGCTCGCGATAGAGCCCGATATGGGCGACGCGCGCGGTCGGCACCAGGTCCATCATGCCGTCGACGAAGGTGGTGCCGGCGCGCAGCATCGGCACGAACACCAGCTTCTTGCCGGCGATCTTGGCCGAGTGCATCGTCGCCAGCGGCGTCTCGATGACGGTATCGGCGAGCGGCAAATCGCGCGTCACCTCGTAGCACAGGAGCATGCCGATCTCCTTGATCAGCTCCCTGAACGATTTTGTCGAGATGGATTTGTCCCGCACCAGCGTCAGCTTGTGCTGCACCAGCGGATGATCGACGATCGTGACGCCTTCCATGATGGGTTGCTCCTGAAATTCATCGAGTCGTCATTGCGAGCGCAGCGAAGCAATCCAGAGTCCCGCCGCGGACATATTCTGGATTGCTTCGCTGCGCTCGCAATGACGCGCGTGGTCGCAAATCTTTGTCATGCTTTAGAACACCGTACCGTCGCTGATCACCTTGAGCGGCGGCGAGCCATCGGGACGGCGTGAAAAGGCAATGCTGCGGCCGGCGGCCCAGGTGCCGCCTTCGAGAATGCTGGCGAGCGGTAATGTCTCGCGCGTGCGGCCGAGTTTTGCGCGGATGCGCTCCGCCAGCCTGTCGAGCAGTGCGACCGTCAGCGCGCGCCATTCCACGACGAGCAGCGAATCCACCGCATGCGCGCGCTCGGCGTCCGCGGCATCGCGCAGCCGCAGCACCCCGTGATCAACGAACAGGCCGCCATTGCGGTATTCGGCAAGCCCAGTGAGGCCGTCGATGTCGGTAACGACAAATCCGGCGCGCTGCAGCGGCTCGATCAGCGAATAGCTTAGCCATTGCGACAGCTTGTGCAGGGGCACGAGGCCCTCCGTCGCGTCGTTCGCCTTGATCGCTGGATGGCGCCAGCAATCGCCCAGCGGGACGCCCGCGAGCTCGAGCCGCGATGGCCAGATCGGTCCGAGCTGGTTCAGCACCGCCGACAGAATGGCGGGCGCAGCGACAGTGCCGCCGACGGCCTGCGCGGCGATGTGATCGAACAGGCCGCCCGGCCGTGGCGTGTCATGCAGGCCGAACACGTCAGCGCGCTCCGTCACCAGCCTGCCCAGGCGCCGCAGCAGATCGGTTCGCCCTTCGAGCCCGAGCAGCGGATTGGCCGCGCTCACCTGAAATGCCGCCGTAAGCCCGGCGAGCGGCAGTTGAGCGAGCACGTCTGCATCGGCCCTCAAGGGCGAGCCGGCATCGCGCGAAAAAAGACCGTTCGCGAACATGTCGAGGCTGGCGATCGCGAGCCCCTCGGACCGGCCGATGCTTTTACCGCTGATCGCGTCGCGATATCGCCACGCCGCACCAGCGCCGGCATCGAGCAGCACGCTGACGATGGCAAGGTCGAACTCGGCCCGCGCCCGCGCCGCGCGATCCGGCAACGAGGCTACATTCGCAAGGCCCGCCCAGCGGTCGACGCCCTCAATCACAAAGTGCCGCCATCGTGCGTGGAAGGGCACGTCCAGCGCCGGATAGGCTTTTCGCGTGACCGCGAGCACGGCCTCCGCAACGCCATCCATGCGGTCGAGATCAACAATGAAATGGCTCAAGCCGCCGGCGAGGCCGATATCGAGCATCTCGCCGGCCCGCGCGCGAACTGCTGCTGCGGTGAGCAGCGCGCGCGCCTGTCGTTCCAAAGCCTCCGCCATCGCGCGATCAGTATTTTTCCAGTGAGCGGCCGACCACGCCGTCCACGTCCTTCTCGGGCGCGATGTCGGTCGAGTAATAGCCGGCGGCCTTCTTGGCCGCGATCTCGACATAGGCGTCGGCCGGGATCAGCTCCGGCGGGATCGGCACACGCTCGACGATGTCGATGCCCTGCGAGGTCAGCGCGTCGTATTTCATGTCGCTCATGGACAGGAAGCGGTCGATGCGCTTCAAGCCGAGCCAGTGGATCGTGTCCGGCATCAATTGCTGGAAGCGCGCGTCCTGCACGCCGGCGACGCATTCGGTCCGTTCGAAATAGGCCGCGGCCGCATCGCCGTCCTCCTGGCGCTTGCGCGCGTTGTAGACCAGGAATTTGGTGACCTCGCCGAGCGCGCGGCCCTCTTTCCGATTGTAGACGACGAGCCCGAGCCCGCCCTCCTGCGCGCCGCGCGCGGATTCCTCGATGCCGTGGATCAGATAGGGCCGGCAGGTGCAGATGTCGGAGCCGAACACGTCGGAGCCGTTGCATTCGTCATGCACGCGGCAGGTGATTTTTGTGCGATGGTCCGGCAGTTTTGTCACATCGCCGAACATGTAGACGGTGGTGCCGCCGATCGGCGGCAGGAACACCTTCATGTCCGGCCGCGTCACGAGCTCGGGGAACATGCCGGCGGTCTGCTCGAACAGCGTGCGCCGCAGCTCGGTCTCGCCGGTGCCGAAGCGCGCCGCAAGGCCGGGCAGGTACCAGACCGGATCGATCGCGATCTTCACCACGGAGACGCTGCCATTGGCGTGCACGACCTCGCCGTCGGCGCGCAGCCGTTTTGCAGCGAGTGCCTCGCGGATCTCCGGCAGGTCGAGCCGCGCCCGCGTCACCGCGATGCTCGGCCGGATGTCGACACCCTCCGCAATGTCCTTGCCGAAATTCTCGGCGACGAGATGTCCCCACGGATCGAGCGCGACGATCTTTGCCGGATCTTGCCACTGCTCGAACGGGCCGATGGTCGCGGCCGGAAACGTGTTGGTGAGATCGGGCCGCCGGATCGGATCGAGCGCGCCGGCGGAGACCGCGAGCGCGCGGTACATCGCATAGGACCCGCCATGGCTGCCGATCACGTTGCGATCCCCAGCGCGTGAGACCGTGCCGATGATCGGCCCCCGTGCGCGCGCGTCCGCAGCGCCCCAGTGAATCGGGAAGGCGGCCTTGCCGCCCGGCTCCGGATGCGAGGTCAGGCGGATGTGGTCGGTACGGTTCGCGCGGCTCATGACCAAACTCCCAAAAAGCCAACGGCCCGCCGCTCGGACGGGCCTGGCTCGGTCGCGTTGCCGACGCGGAACACCGGCGACGCAAGCTCAATCCAACATATTGTAGCGGCAAGGCACGACAGACAAGTTAATCGTACGGGGCGGTCCAAAGGCCCGTTTCAGCCGCCGCCCCGATCGGCGAACGACGCCAGAACGCTCTCTATATCTATGTAATTGTTCGAATTTTTGAAGGGGCCGGCGGCGCCTTCGCCGTCCAAACAGGTGACTGGATAAAACCTGATTATTCGGACATATCGACCGGATCGGCTCTGCCCCGGAGACTCCCATGCCCGCCAGCTACATCGATCCCCGCAACGGACAGCTCTATTCCCTTGACCAGCCGCGCTGGTGCTCGGACGAGCGCACGCCGCTGCTGGTGACGCCCGGGGCAGGGATTTCGCGCGAGGACATCGAGCTCCGTACGCGCTCGCTCTGGCGTTACCGGGCGGCGCTGCCGGTCGAGATCAAAAATCCGATCACGCTCGGCGAAGGCTGCACGCCGCTGGTGCAGCAGGACTGGGGCGAGTTGCGCCCGTTGTTCAAGCTCGAATGGTTCAATCCGACCGGCAGCTTCAAGGACCGCGGCTCCGCCGTGATGCTGTCCTTCCTGCGGCAGATCGGCATCTCAGCCATCCTGGAAGACTCGTCCGGCAATGGCGGCTCGTCGATGGCGGGGCTGGGCGCTGCCGGCGGCATGCGCGTGAAGATTCTGGCGCCGGCTTCGACCTCGCCGGCCAAGATCGCGCAGGTGCGTGCCTACGGCGCCGCGGTGCAGCTTGTCGAGGGACCGCGCGAGGAGTCGGAGGCCGAGGCCATCCGTCAGTCGAGCCAGACCTTTTATGCCAGCCACAATTGGCAGCCGTTCTTTCTCGAAGGCACCAAGTCGCTCGCCTATGAGATCTGGGAGGACTTCGGCTTTCGCGCGCCCGACAACGTCATCGTTCCCGTCGGCGCCGGCAGCAGTCTCTTGGGCTGCGCCTTCGGCTTCCGCGAGCTGCGCAAGGCCGGTCAGATCGCAAAGCTGCCGCGCCTGTTCGCGGCGCAGCCGCTCAATTGCTCGCCAATCGACGCCAGCTTCAAGGCCGGCGCCGATACGCCCGTCGCGCGCGAGGTCAGCAAGACCATCGCCGAAGGCACCGCGATCAAGAATCCCCTGCGCCTGCGCGAGATCATAGGCGCCTTGCGCGAGAGCGGCGGCGGCACCGTCGCGCTCACCGAAGATGAGATCGTTGCCGCGCTGCGGCGTCTTGCACGACAAGGCCTGTTCGCCGAGCCGACCAGCGCCAGCGCGGCGGCGGCGTTGGACAAGCTCTCCGCCACCGGGGCCATCAAGGCGAGCGAGACCACGGTCGCGGTGCTCACCGGCACGGGCTTGAAGGCCGCGACGACCGTGGCCGATCTGGTGCAGTAGGTGCAGTAGGATGGGTAGAGCGCAGCGAAACCCATCAGCTTCGCGGCCGTCGCAGCAGTTGCTTGATGGGTTTCGCTGCGCTCTACCCATCCTACGACGTCAGCGTTTGGAGGATCGCCTCACTCCTTCAAATCATTCACCTGCTTCACCCACGTCCGCACGTCAGCAAGCACGGCGGGCAGCACCGCCTTCACCTCCGCCACGGTCATGCCCGCCTTGATGCGGGGGTCGTACAGCAGATTCAGGATGTACTGATCGTAGACGTCGAAATAGCCCATCGAGACATTGTCGTTGAACATGGTCCAGGGCACGCTCGCGGTGTCGTTGATGGGCCCAAGCGATTGCAGCAGCTCCTCATAGGCGCAGTCGAGGAAGGTGAAGTCGCCGTTGTCGACGGTGAGGATGACGTCGGAATGCTCGATCTCGAAATTGTCGTTCTTGCGGAAGCCGGACAGGCATTGCGGGTCGAGCGAGGTGCGGATCTCGCGCGCCTTCTCCGCGCCGTAGAAGCTCGAGATGGTGCGGAAGAGATCGCGGTCGCGCACCAGCTTTACGCGCACATTCGCCGCTTCGTTGGTATCGATCATGGCGATGTCGAGATGCTGCACGCGCTTGCCGATGTCGGCCACGACCTTTGCGAGCTGCGCCTTGCGGTCAGTGCGGTCGCTCTCGGCGAACACGCGCACCGGTCCGTCGAACTTGCGGATGCGATCGACGCGTCCGGCGAGATGATATTCGGCGCCGAACGCCGTCTTCAGGAAGCCGTCGACGATCTCGCCGTCGGTAAAACTCTTCTTCTCGGCGCGCTGACGCGAGGAGATCGCGGGCAATTCGCCCGCGGCGGCCATGGTAGCGGTGTCAGGCACCAATGTGAGCGCGGCGAGCGCCAGGAGGGCGATGCGAAGGCCAGGCGCGGGCGAGTGGAGTGCGCTCATCGTCGCCCGACGCTGCCGCATTCGCATCGCGCACACAAGTCCGCAAATTCACGCGCCAACGGGTTCCCGTAGCTTTCAAGCACGGTGCCGTAGGGTGGACAAAGGCGCGAAAGCGCCGTGCCCACCATCTCTCGACAACAGCCACCGATCGGTGGGCACGCTTCGCTTTGCCCACCCTACGGCAGTTCGCTCGGGTCTAGTTGTTCAGCACCACCACCGTGGTACCGACTGCGACGCGGCTATAGAGGTCCGTCACGTCGTCATTGGTCATGCGGAAGCAGCCCGAGGAGACCGCCTGGCCGATCGTCTCCGGCTCGTTGGAGCCGTGGATGCGGTAGAGGGTCGAGCCCAGATACATCGCGCGCGCGCCGAGCGGATTGTCGACGCCGCCCTTCATGTGGCGCGGCAGGTCGGGCCGGCGGGCCAGCATTTGCGAGGGCGGCGTCCAGTCCGGCCATTCCTTCTTGGCGGTGATCCTGTGGACCCCGCCCCAGCGGAAGCCGTCACGGCCGACGCCGATGCCGTAGCGCAGCGCCTGGCCGTTCTGGAGCACCAGATACAGCCGCCGCTCGCTGGTGTTCACCACGACCGTGCCGGGCGCGTAATTGCCGTTATACATGACGGTGGTGCGGGGAACCGGATTGGCGCCGGAACGGAAGAAGTTCGGGCCGCCGCCCATGATGTCGCGCGAGTCGAACTCTTCGGCGACCGCGCCGCCCGCCGTGGCCGACAGCAGTGCGATGGCGGCAATCGGCGCGGCAAAAAACCGGATCATTGTATCCCCCAGCAAAAAATCGATTCAACAAAGGCCACAGGCCATATTTGCGGGCTTTTCGCAAGCCACGGCCCCGTGAGGTCCTTCCCTGGCAAAACAGGCCATGCTCCACGATTGGCGTTACCAAATCGGCAACTACAATTTGCCGAAAAACATTAGCCAAACCGGCGCATCGTCGCGCGGGGCAGGGCCGCGATGCCGCCTCTTGCTTTGACGGAACGCGCGAACAATGATTGATCGAACGGATATTTGGACATGGCCGGTTGCGGGAGCCTCTGATGAACGGTGCGGAAAGCCTGGTGCGGACGATGGTCAAGGGTGGGGTGGATGTCTGCTTCACCAATCCAGGCACCTCCGAGATGCATTTTGTCGCAGCGCTCGATCGCGTCCCCGGCATGCGCTGCGTGCTCGGCCTGTTCGAGGGCGTGGTGACGGGCGCTGCCGACGGCTATTACCGCATGAAGGGTACGCCGGCCTCGACCCTGCTGCATCTCGGCCCTGGTCTCGCCAACGGCCTTGCCAACCTGCACAACGCCAAGAAGGCGAATTCCGGCATCGTCAACATCGTCGGCCAGCACGCCGTCTACCACATCGACTACAACGCGCCGCTGACCTCCGACATCGAGGGCCTGGCCCGGCCGATGTCGTCCTGGGTCCGGACCTCGCCGAACTCCAAATCAGTTGCCGCTGACGGCGCCGCGGCGATCGCCGCCGCCAAGAGCGCACCGGGGCAGATCGCGACGCTGATCCTGCCCGCCGACACCGCCTGGAACGAGGCCGACGGCATCGCTGAGGTGCCTGCCGAGCAGCAGCGCGCCAGCTACTCGCCGCAGGCGGTCGAGCAGGCCGCAAAGATCCTGCACGGCGACGGCGAGGGCACGCTCTTGCTGATGACCGGCAGCGCGCTGAGCGAGCACGGCCTGGCTCTGGCTGAGCGCATCGCCGCCAAGACCGGCTGCACCGTGATGGGCCCGACCTTCCGTCCGAAGATGGCACGTGGCCGCGGCCGCTACTCGATCGATCGCATCCATTACGTGATCGAGAACGCGCTGCCGATGCTGGCGAAGTTTCGTCACATCGTACTGATCGAGTCCGACGATCCCGTCGCGTTCTTCGCCTATCCGAACAAGCCGAGCATGCTCAAGCCCGACGGCTGCGACGTCCATCGCATGACTTCCTGGGGCGAGAATTCGGTCGCAGCGCTCGAAGCGCTCGCCGGTGCCGTGAAGGCCAGTGCCAAGGACGTCAAGCCGCAGGCGTTGGCTGAACTGGTCAAGCCGACCGGCGCGCTCACCTTCGCCTCGATCGCGCAGGCGATCGCCTGTGCCATCCCTGAAAACGCGATCATGGTCGACGAATCCCTGACCACTGGCCGCGGCTTCTTCCCGCCGACGGCGGCGGCCGCCCCGCACGACTGGCTGCAGAACATGGGCGGCTCGATCGGCTTCTCGACGCCGCTCTCGATCGGCGCGGCGATCGCCTGCCCCGACCGCAAGGTCATCACCATGGTGGGCGACGGCAGCGCGATGTACACGATCCAGTCGCTGTGGACGCAGGCGCGCGAGAACCTCAACATCGTCACCATCGTGTTCGCCAACCGCATCTACCAGATCCTGCGCGGCGAGTTCGACAATGTCGGCGCCGGCGAGCCCGGCCAGCGCGCCAACGACATGCTCCGGCTCGACCGTCCGACGCTGGATTTCGTCGCGCTGGCCAAGGGCATGGGCGTGCCCGGCCGCGCCGTCACCAATGCCGGCGAGTTCAACAAGGCGCTGGCCGAAGCCGTCGTCGAGCCCGGACCGCGGCTGATCGAAGTCCAGATGTAATTCTGACTGGTCGCGCCTCATGTAGCCCGGATGGAGCGCAGCGTAATCCGGGACGCCGTGCGTTTTGCGAGAACCCGGATTGCGCTACGCTCCATCCGGGCTACTCACGACTGCGTCCGGAGGCAAAATGCAGACCGAGCTGAGCAAGGTGATCGCGGCGCTCCGGGACTTCTACGCCCACGAAGCCTTCCTGTTCGAGAAGGACATCGGCGAGCGCGCGGTCACGCACCGCTTCGCCGTGCACCTGGAGAAGCAGTTTTCCGGCTGGTCGGTCGACTGCAACTACGATCGGCTCGGCGAGCGCACGCTGCATCTGCCGCACGGCACCATCATCTCGACCGACGACCATCTGGGAAAGTCGATCTATCCTGACGTCGCCGTGCATCAGCGCGAGATCCCGAACAATCTGCTCACGGTCGAGATCCGCAAGGCGAGCAATCACACGCCGCTCGAGCACGACCAGCACAAGCTGCGGGCGCTGACCGACGTGCATGTCTGGTTTCCGTATTGGATCGGCGTGCTGCTGGTGCTGGACAAGGACCAGGTGACGATGTCGGAGGTCTATGTCAGCGGGCTCGTCGACGAGGCGCAGTCGCGCTGGTTCGCGACGCGGCTGGCGGAGATCGGGCTCGGCGCCGCGCAGTAGCGCGTGTTCTCATACGGGTCAGATTTCGAGGACAAAGCGGAAGTCCCTCCACCCGGACAGCCTCGACCGCTCGTGCGAGCAGAAGCTCAGTTACGAGTGCGCTCGCCGCCGCGTTCGCGCGGAGCTTTTTCAATCAAGTCCGCATGTTCCTTGTTGCAGCTCCTCGGTTGCGCAACGGAGCCACATGCCAATGTGCGAAAGCGAACAGAGCTCATTGCCGAATTTTCCTAGACTGTGGGCGCTTGGTCTTCCCCAAGGTCCAAGCACCTCCAGCGGCCCCGGCCTCCACACCCTCAGAAGCCCCCACGGCCGGGGCCGTCATTGGCAATCATCGAAGTTCGGCCTGACCTCACCGCCGCGGTGCCGCAATCGGTGCAGACGAAGCGCGCCTCGATATCAGACAGCCGCCACCTCAATGCCTCCCGCGATGTCGCTCATCTACGCGCTCGCGACAGTTCAGTAGGAACTGCAGCCTCGCCACCGCATTTTCGGCTTGCACAGTTTTCCCGGTTGTCGGGCGGAGCCTCTTGCGTGTCGTAGGGCCTACAATGGATGCTGATGATCGCACGGCTGTTTTGAAACAGCGTTTCGACTGGCTTCTTTCCGAGTTTTCAGAGTTGGAAGACTTGCGAACTCGCGTGAGCGCAGCCGAGCGTATTGCAAGACGGTCGGAACCTCGAGCGGGAACCGGACGAGGCAATTTGCCAAACGACTAAACAGAATAATGATCGGCAAGCTCGAATCCACGCTGGCGTGGCCACCATGGAAATGACAGCTGGAACCTGATCCGTGGGCCGCAGGTGTGCGACGAGATGTCCCAGCGGCATTGAACCTTAGAGCCGCGCTGACAACGCCTTCCCGCACGACGTATGAAATCAGCGCTCCCTCGCCGAACGGCTGCAGAGTTATCGAGCCGGGACGCGGATATCCGATCAAGCGGTCAACCCAATACGCGCGGTGGCCTTCCGAGCCGGCGACGGTTTTGCTGCCCCGCAGCCGCAGCAAATCACGGCATCTTCACTGTGCATCGCCAAGATCGTCTCGATCTAGTGGACCTGCGATAACGCACTCATGCGCCCAAGTAACATTTGCTACATAGGTAACAGATCAACCTGACCAATTGGGTAACGCAATTCTCGCTTCGCTCAGGCCTGTTTTGCTGGGGCTGTGGCGGCGCGCGCGTCGTGCGCGCACACCGCCGTTTCGTCAGTGATAGTAGGGCTGCGAATACGCGTACCGCGGATTGATGCCGCAATAGGCTGATGTGCCGGAGGCGCTCGCCGCGCATTGCTGGTAGCTCGCGAACTGGCAGTTGCCGGGATAGCCCCAGCTGCGGCCCTGCAGGCAGTATCGGTCGCTGGCGGCCTGGGCCGGAGCCGCCGACAACGAGGCGGCGATCAAGGTTGCGAACGATGCAAGCGTGAGGATGGTGCGGCGCATTTCGGTCTCCTTCGATTGTGGGGTGGAACGCCGGGCCTCGGCGTTCCCGTGGCCTAGTCTGACGCACGGTCATGCTGTGTTGGTCTCCGCGACGCCGGATGCGTTCGAGGCGAGGTACATCGTGACGCAGCCGGCCGCGAGCAATGTGATCTCGGCCACAGTTCTCATGCAGGATCAGACCTAGTGTTGACAGACTTGCACGCGTCGATGCCGCAGGCCTAGGTTTGGCCTGGTTCGGGTCAGGCAATTTTGGAGGTTCTGATGCAAAAGTCATGCTTGCTGGCCGCGACAGCGGCACTGGCGCTCATCATGCAAACATCGCTCGCGTTGGCCCAGACCGCGCCCGCAGCCGGCGGAACCGCGGCGCCTGCGGCGACCAGCACTGCGCCGGCAGCGACGACGGCACCGGCTGCGACCACCGACAGCTCCAGCCAGCCGACCGACACCAAGAAGAGCGCGTCGAAGAAGCCGGCGAAGAAAAAGATGACGCGGCAGCAGGAGATCGATCACTCGGTCGACAGCGGCACCGTGCCCGCGCGCTATCGCAGCTCGGTGCCCAAGCAGTACCAGCAATATATTCCGTTCGATAAGCAATAGCCGATCGCATGGCGGCGTGACGTGATCAGCCGTTGCGCCGCCGGCACCTTCGAGCGACACGCCATCGAAGGGCGGCCCGGGCCGGGCGGTTTCCGACCTCACATCCCCGGTGGCGGTCTGGGAGAGCAGTGCTAGACTAGGCCGAAGCCCGGGGGGAATGATGAGCGACGACGTGAAGGATGCTGGCCTTGTGGCCATGATCAGCAGCATCCTTGGAGGCAACAAGCGCGCAGACAGTGTTGCACCGCCGCCGCTCGCCGAGGGGCCGCCGACAGTGCCCTTGAACGGGGCGGAAGCGGTTGCGGCGCCCATCGCCGAGGCGGCCTCGACCCGGCAGGAGGATATGCCCAACGCTGCGCCGGCGGCCGTAGAGCCGGTCGAGCAGCCCGCGAAAATTATCACGACGCGGGATGGCAGACAGCTGCTGCCTGCGGAAGCGATCGCCGATCTCGTGCTGGGTGAGCTGCGCAAGCTGGAGAATTTTCCGGCAACCGGCGCCTCGGTCACGGTCTATGGCTACCGGCATTGGAACGCGATGATCACCTTCGCGCCGTTTTCGACCAATTTCCAGAATGCAACACGGTTCCGCCAGGCCATGCCGGATATCGTCTTCAAGCTCCGTCGTTTCGTCGAACTTGAGATATAGTCTGGCTCGATCACCGGCGGCGGAACACGCCCGCGCTGGCAGCCAAGAC
Organism: Bradyrhizobium sp. SHOUNA76; assembly: GCF_023006445.1. Lineage (NCBI taxonomy): Bacteria > Pseudomonadati > Pseudomonadota > Alphaproteobacteria > Hyphomicrobiales > Nitrobacteraceae > Bradyrhizobium > Bradyrhizobium sp. SHOUNA76. Next base: position 3,071 of record NZ_JALBHA010000049.1, on the reverse strand, counting down.
AGTTCGACAGGATTCCAAATTGAGCGTCGCCTTTACCAAGGAAGAAAGCGCCGAGACCGCGTCCGAGACGCTGTTGCCGGATCGCCCGATCTCGCCGCATCCGAACTTCGTGACGGAAAAGGGCCTGCAGGCGTTGCAGACGCAGCTGGCGGAAGCCCGCGCGGCCTATGAAGCCGCGCAAGCCATCGAGGACGTCAACGAAAAGCGCCGGCAGTCGGCCGTGCCCTTGCGCGACGCCCGCTATCTGACGGAACGCCTGCGCACCGCGCAGCTCGTCTCTGATCCGACGTCGACGGATATCGTTGCCTTCGGCAGCACCGTGACCTTCAGCCGCGCTGACGGCCGCGTGCAGACCTATCGCATCGTCGGCGAGGACGAAGCCGACCCGAAGGCGGGGACGATCTCGTTCGTCGCGCCGGTGGCGAAGTCGCTGATGGGCAAGGCAGTCGGCGACGTCGCGGGCTCAGGCGCGCAGGAGATCGAGATTCTGGCAATCGCGTAGCGCGTGCAGGGCCGGAGCGAGGATTGCGCGGCAAAGGGCGCTATCGACAGGAGCAATCCCATTCACCTAAAGCATGATCCGCAACAGCGCGAGGCCGTCGTCTCCGCCAAACAAAGCTTGATGGTTGGATGAGACGGTTTCTGTCGGGAGCGTTGCCGTTCTACGCGCTGGCTGGACTGGCCATGTGCATGTACCTCGTCCTGTACAGGACGAGCCTGTTCGACCTGAACGCGATCGTCCATGGCGCGACCGGGTCGGCATGGTTTCCGGCCTTCATGTTCGTCTGCGTGCTGCTGGAAGCGGTCTTCCCATATTTCGGCTATTTTCCCGGCACCGCCCTCATCCTGATGTCCGTGGCGCTCAATCCAAAGGCCGTGGATGGCCCTGTCTTCATCGTGGCGTGGCTCGCCATCATCCTGGGCGCCGTTCTCAGCTACGGACAGGCTCGTTTCTTCAGGCCGTTCCTGCAGCGGGTGGCCTCGAAAGGGGCTCTGCGCCGATGCGAGTCCTTGTTTGACGCCTACGGTCCTTATGCGCGCATTGCCCTGTTCGTTCATCCCAACGCCTGCGCGATGTATTTCACGGCGCTCGGACTGCTCGGCCGCAGCCTGACGCGCGAGCTCGCCTATCTCTGCGTGGGTGCAGCGGCCGCTGTGGGCATTCTGTTCGTCATCGTCACCAGGCTCGTGTCGTCCGTCGGTCCCACCGATGACGGCGAATTGCAGGTGCTGCTGGCAGCCGCACTGGTCGGCATCGGGACGCTGGTCGGTCTCTACACGGCGTGGCGGCCACAGCGGGCGGTGTGAAGCCTGCTCCGTGATTGTGCGCTACACCTCCGGCAGCTCAACGCCCGTCAGCTTGCTCAATTGACCGATGAGCGCGTCCTGAAATGTCGGGTCGGTCGCCTCGCTGGCCGGCTGCTGCTGTTCGAGATGATGCCAATAGCGCCCCGTCACCAAGGCAGCGGGCTCCTGGCTCACCGCGAGCCAGGTTTGCGTCCGCTGTCCGGTGTCGATGTCGACCGGCGCGCCCGCGCCGCCCATCTTCGTGCGCACCCAGCCGGGATCGACGGCGTTGCTGAGGACCTTGGGCCATCGCCGCGCCAGCGCGAAAGCCAGCGCGACCACGTGCAGCTTGCTCTCGGCATAGGCCCTGGCCGCATCCCAAGCCCGCCTGGTCCAGTCGAGATCGTCGAGCGAACCCTCTCCACCCCTGTGCAATCCGCTGCTGAGATACACGAGCCGACCGGGCCGCTCGATCAGCGCCGTCAGCATGTACGGTGCCAGCGTGTTGATGGCGAGCGTTTCGGCATGGCCTTCCGGCGTCGCGCCACGGCCGGGCCGCGTGTAGACGCCGGCGTTGTGGATGATCGCATCCATGCGCCCGATCGCATTGACCTGATCGGCGATATCCCTCGTCTCGGCCGCACTCTTGAGATCGCCGACCACGATCCCCTGGACACGCGACCTCAGCTCGCCGAGCGCGTCGATGCGATCGGCCGAGCGCGCGTGCAGCACCACGCGATGTCCCTGATCAAGCAGCGATTGCGCCGCCGCGCGGCCGAGGCCATCGGTGCTCCCGGTGATGAAGATGGTCGCCATGCGCTACTCCTGGCCAATGTCTCGGCGCGCGGTCTTTGGCGCCTGCTCGTCACTTCCGATACCTGCCCCTCGAACCAAGGTCACGGCGCTCAACACTTAGTCTTGAGCTGCGTTCCGTGAAACGCCGCATCGGCAGCCGGAGGCATGTGTGAGCAAGGTCAAAACGCCGCAGGAAAAGAAGCGATTGAGCTACGAGCAGGACCGGCGCAACACTTATGGAGAAAATCAGAAAAGCAGCCGGAAGAACATTCCGCGCAGCAAGCAGCGCTCGCACCAGGACGAGCGCCGCGCCATCCGGCAGGCTCTGATCCCTGCGCAAGGGGATGTTCTGGACGAAGTCGCCGACGAAGCGCACTCGGAGGTCTTGCGCACAGGTCGGATCAAGAAGCTCAGGTCATTTCGCAAATCGCCGGATCGTCCGCTAGGCGAAGTCATCGCGCGACGATTGCGTCGGCGGACGGGCGAGAAAATTGTCGGATAGCGCGGTGCCTGCCCGCGCTCACAGTGATAGCCGCGACGATCCTTCTTGCCTCATATCCGAGAGGCCAATTCGGGGAAGCCGCAACCCTTTGATCCGACTGACGTCGGCTACTGTGCATGGGGTTGTTTTCGACGTTCTTGATCGGCCGGCTGTCCCAGGCCTGGTGATCGTCCGCAGCGGCTGGGTTCAGGAAAATGAATGGTGGGCGCACAAGGGATCGAACCTTGGACCTCTCCCGTGTGAAGGGAACGCTCTCCCGCTGAGCTATGCGCCCGGGACCATCATGCAGACGGCCGGACCTTGTCGGCCGGCCGGCGCATCGGAGCCCGCGATTTAGAAGTGCGGGCTCGAGGTGTCAAGTTTCCAGGCGCCGCGGGGCCGGAAAACCTTGGCCCCCCGCACGTAATTGGCGACGGAAGCCGGATTTTTGGCCGCTTACGCGCCCTGCTGGCGGGCGCGGGAGGCGTGGGCCTGCAGCGCCCGGATG
>NZ_JALBHA010000499.1:0-4575 GCF_023006445.1 Bradyrhizobium sp. SHOUNA76 | reverse complement strand
CTCCGTCGGCGTGCAGCCCGTCTTGCGAAGCACCTGGCGCGATTTCACCGGCGCGCGCGTGCCGTGGTCGCGGCAGACGTAGCAGGACTGATCGCGCATCCGCCAGAAGAGTTCCGGCCCGGCTTTGGGAAGCCTGGCCGCGCGAACCGGTCTGCGCAAGGGAATCTGATCCCGGCGCGCAACTGCGACGGGCGCGAGCCCGTGGGAAGAGATCTACGCCCCGTCGCGAAAGATTCAGAAGAACATCGGCGAGTTCATCAGCGAGAACATCACGCCGCTGAAGAATTTTGCGGAGTATCTTGCGGCGAGCGCGATCGCGTGCGTCGAACGGCTGCGGCCCGGCGAGGAGCGGCTTGTCCGCAGCGGCCTGAAGAAGATCGCGGCTTGCCGGGACCGCAATGGACGCCTGCATCTGCACTCGGCCAGCTGCACCCATCTCGGCTGCGTCGTGCACTGGAATTCGCTGGAGCAGTGTTGGGGTTGTCCCTGTCATGGGTCGCAGTTCGCACCCGACGGCACCGCGCTCAATGGCCCGGCGGTCGCGCCACTCGGCGGCATCGAGAAGCCGGCCGATCTCGAAGCCGCGGAGTGAGGCGAGGCTGGGGCCCCGCTCCCGAAATTCGGCCCTCACTCTCAAACCGCGCCGGTGAATTCACCCCGCGCCGGATAGTCGTTCTTGATGACGAAGTCGAGCGTCTGAACCATCTCACCGAAGTTCGGCCGCACGAACGGCATCGACTGAACCGAGAGATAATAGATGGTCTTGTCGGGGCGGATCAGGAAGACGCCGGGCTCGGAGAACAGCGCAGGCTCCTCAATGCCAATCGACGTCATGCCGCGCGAGGCGGAAATGTAGAGGCCCCATTCGCGCGCTTTGGCAAGGCTAAGTCCATAGCCGAAACGCAGCTCCGAGGCGCCAACCTTCTCGGCCATCGACCGCGCGCGCTCCTCGTTGTCGGAGCTGATCGCGATCGTCGTGACGCCGCGCGCGGCGAAGGCCGGCGTATGGCGTTCCAGCTCCTTGAGGTAGTTGGCGCAGATCGGGCAATGCAGGCCGCGGTAGAAGCAGATCAGCGTGAACCGCTGTGGCGCTTCCTCGGCAAGATCGAAGCGGCCGCGGCCGAGCGTTTCGACCGACAGATCCGGCGCCTTTTGTCGGGGAGTGAGCATGAGGACTCCAGTTGGGCTAGTTGGCCATTTCCGGCCGGTTGCGAGAACCAGCTCTCTTTGTCACACTGCCGGATATGAAATATCCGGTTTACATGATCGAAAGTCCTGAAAGACCCAAGCGCGATCGCCTGGCCGCCTTCCTCGAAGCTTTTGACCTGTCGGTCGCAATGGTCTCGCCAGGCACGGTGGGCGCGGCGGCCAATCTTGTCGTGACCGGCCAGGCTGGCGTGGCCGAGCGAGTGGTCCTCTACGCCATGGCCGACAACCGGTCCGAGCCCGACTTGCTCGTCGCCGCAATGGTCGATTTTGGCGGTGCGGCGAACCCGTTGATGAATGCCCTGCCTGAAACGGTGGAGATCGATCTCGAGGGCCGCCCGACCTTGCAGGCCTTGGTCAGTATCTTCGTGACCGAAGGGTACGGCAATCGCTGCGGCCAGCGCGTCGCGCTGAACCGGCTCTGCGAGTTGATCGTGCTGCTCGTGCTGCGGGAGGCGATCGATGCGGGTACGACGAAGCCGGGTCTTCTTGCCGGCCTGTCGCATCCCGCTCTGCACCGGGCGATCGTGGCGATGCATGATGAGCCGGCGCGATCCTGGACTGTCGAGCAACTCGCCGAAATCAGCGGCATGTCGCGCAGCCGATTCATGGAGGTCTTTCCCAGGATCCTCGGCACGACGCCCGCGGCCTATCTCAACGTTTGGCGCCTGATGCTGGGGCAACGGGAGCTGATGCGAGGCGGGCAGGTGAAGGCGGTGGCTCGTCGTGTGGGTTTTGGCAGCGCTGCCGCATTCTCGCGCGCCTATTCGAGGATGTTCGGTTCTCCTCCGATATCCGTGCGAGCTACGCGGCTTGTGGTCGGCGACGCTGTATCGGATCTCACAAAGATGCTTGATCCGGGCAAGGACAGCGAGCCAGGGTCGATCTTGCCTGAAAGCCTTGCAGATTAAAGCGCGCGCTGCACCGCCTTCGAGATACGACCCCTCAAAAAAGTTGCGCCCAGCCATTGGGGGATGGCTGGGCGCGCGCGAACCGGTCTGGGACGGGGAGGGGTGGGGATGTGACCGGGTCGCGTAACTCCTTGTCTCGTTCCTAATCTCTTGCGCTGGCGGTGGAGACCGCCGGTCTGGTATCGCCGAGCGAGACCCAGATGTTGGGATCGCTCTGCGACTGGCGCTTGACGAAGCGGTAGCCGGTCTCGGTCCAGGCAACGACGTTCTCGTTCTGATTGTCGAGAACGAACTCGCCCTTGTCGGTCTTCACCGTCAGCACCGCGTGTCCTTCGCCCTTCTTGTCGCGCACGACGGTGATGAGTAGGGCCTCGCGCGGCCATCCGGCATCGATCAGCATCTTGCGCTTCAACAGCACGTAGTCTTCACAATCGCCGTAGCCGTCGGTCGGCAGCGACCATTTCTCGATCACGCCCCAGTGCTCCTGGTCGGTCAAAGGCTTGACGGTCTCGTTGACCCAGCGATTGACCTTGACGAGGTCGCGCCATGCGGCCTGCGACATCACGATGTCGCGGGCCTGCGTCGGTGCGCCCTGGCACTGGGCGGTATTGTCCGCACAGAACTCGACCCAGCCGATCGGCGCACGCGTGGTGTCGCCGAGGCTCGCGTAGAGCAGACGGCTTTCGCCGGCCTGCGCTGTCGCGCTGATCCCGAAGAGCATGGCGGCCAGCGCCAGCCGCTTCCCCTGTCCCCTGAAGTCAAACATTGCGGCCCCCGTTTCTTGTTGGGACCACATTTCGCATGGAGCTTTTGAGTTGCCGCTAAGTCAACCAAGTCAAGTCGAGACGAATACAAGTAAAAGGCGCGGCGAATTCGATCTATACTTGAATCGAATTCTCATAAAATTTGAAACAACTGCAATTGATTCAAATTTTATCGATTAACGCGGAAATGCTGGCGCAGCGCCGTTTCCATGCGCAAACGGGCCGCGCGTTAACCCGCGTGGGGCCTCTCACCACGCATGAAAAAGGCGGCGTCCGCATCGCGGAGGCCGCCTTCGAGGCTGGAAATGCAGCGGTTTTGGCGTCGTCGCGCTTTACCGCGCGGTAACGCTCTCTTCGAGTGTCTCGATCGGCTGCGCGTGGACGAATTCCAGGGCGAAGCCGTCTTCGAGGTTTCGGACCACGCGGCCCTGGACCCGGCCGAGCAAAACCGTCGATTTCAGCGGCGGCCGGTTCTCCGCGGCGATCGCGGCGCCCGACAGCGAGAGATCGATGATGCGGCAGGTCATCTTGGTGCCGTCCTCGAGGGTCAGCACGGCGATCGGGTTGCGCGGCACGATACGGTCGTGGCGGCGATCCTCGGGCAGGTTGAGGATGTCGCGGTTGGCGAGCCAGGTCAGCTGGGCCGCGAGCTTGTCACGCTTCCTGGGCGTGGCACCGATCGTCATGGCGAAGCCGTTGTCGATGATGCGGGTGATCTTGCCCTCGACCCGGCCGATATGATCGAGATAGGCGACCACGCGGTCGCCGACATTGCCGATGCCGGGGGCCAGCAGTGCCAGCCCGCCCGGCGACATGTTGATCACCTGGCAGGGGAATTCGCGGCGATCGGGCAGCATGTAACGGCCGAGCAGGTGCACTTTCACCCGCTGGAAACGCCGACGCTCCTCGGCGGCCGGAAGAAATTTTTTGTTCGCCAACGCCATTTTCAACACCCGACCCCCCGCCCGGGCGGAGTCCGGGACGACCCTAAGGTGCATAGGGTTAATGCCACGTTAGGATTGGATGCGGCAGCGGACAGACACGATGCGCTCGAAAAGCCACATCAAGGGCGGGCAGGCCAGCACCGTCAGTGCGCCGACGTCGAGCGCGACCGCGGCACTCCCGGCCGATTTGGCGAGCCGGCCCGCCACCGCCGGGCCCAGCATCATCGCGGCATAGAAGAGTGTGTAGAACACGCCCATCCCGATCGCCCTTGTCTCCGGCGCGAGCACGCGGGCGGCCAGGCTCATGATCGGGCCGGCCGGATGGCCGCCGATCAGGCCGACCAGGATGAGGATCATGATCACGGCGTCGGACCGGGTCAGCCAGGCCAGCAGTCCGGCCACCATGAGGCTGGCCGCGCTCGCCAGCACCAGCGGCCGTTTGAACCGATCGGCCAGATAGCCGCCCGCCGGCACCGAGATCACCGACAGCCACATCACGAGGCTGATCGCCGATCCCGCCGCCGCAATGCTCCAGCCGCGCTCGGCCAGCAGCGACGGACCGAACGAGAAGATCATCGCGAAGCCGACATTATAGAGACCCCAGATCATGCCCGCGACGATCACCGCCAGCAGCGCCAGGGGATCGAGCCGGCTAGAGCCGACCGCGCTGGCGGTCGTTGCAGGCGGGGGCTGATAAAGCGCGATCAGCGCGATGCCCATCGCCGTCAGCGCGCCGGCCGCCAGAAACAC
>NZ_JALBHA010000498.1:0-4621 GCF_023006445.1 Bradyrhizobium sp. SHOUNA76 | reverse complement strand
CGCGGCGAGCGCTCGACGAGGCGTTTGCCCAGCACCGTCTCCAGCCGTTGCAGCTTGAGGCTGACGGCGGCCTGCGTCGTGCCGAGCGCTTCGGCGGAGCGGGTAAAGCTCTGGAGGTCGGCGACCAGCAGAAAGGCCTTGATGGTGGCGATGTCGAGTGTGGCTGTCGTCATTATGATTTCTTATCACTGGTATCAACAGAGATAAGATACAAAAATGACGAGCGGAGGTCTAGCTTCTCACCAACGCCGCGCAAATCGCGCGACATGTTGAGGAGAACGACAATGCCCCTGATCACCGTGGCTTACACCACCTCCCGCCAGTCGCCCTCGCTGAAGGCCGACATCGCGAGCGCCGTGTCCGAGCTCACCGCAAAAATCCTGCACAAGGATCCTGAGGTGACTGCCATCATCGTCAAGCCGGTCGATGCCGATGACTGGTTCGCCGGCGGCAAGTCGCTGGCCGAGCAGAAGCTTGCAAGCTATTGGATCGACATCCACGTCACCGAAGGCACCAACACCAAGGACGAGAAGGCAGCCTATCTCGCCGCGATGTTCAGGCGCATGGCCGAGATTCTCGGCCCGCTGCATCCCGAGACCTATCTCCATGTCGACGAGGTCAAGGGTGATGCCTACGGCTTTGGCGGCCTGACCCAGGAGCGCCGCTATATCGCCGGCAAGCTCGAGGTGTCGCTGAAGGCGGCGTGAGGCAGCAGGCCGCGGGCGAGCCATCTCACCCGCGGCCTTATCGTCAGCTCGCCGCGCGGAACTGGACTTCGGAATTGTTCAGGAAGCACATCTTGTCGAACAGCTTCAAGTCCAGCGGGTTCGGCAAGCGGACATCGCTGAGGTCGGGGCAGGGCTTCGCCAAAGCATCGTAGGATCGATCGATCTGCGAGATGAAGACGACGATCAGCCCCTGATCGCGCGCGAACGACTTCAGCGCGCGCACCTGGACGGAGAGGTCGGGATTTTCTCGCCGCTGGTCGAGCAGTTGCAGATAGTCGATCACCACGACCGTGCCGCGGGGCGCCGCGGCCATTTGCTTGACGACGTAATCGGCGCTGATCGCGTCGGAGCAATCGACCTCGAATAGTTCATCGAATTGCGCCGGCTCCACGCCAATCGCGCGTAAGCGATCCAAGACGTCCTTCTCGGTATATTCGAGCGAGAAGAACGCGGCGCGATGGCCCGACCTCATCGCCTCCACCGCAAGTTCGAGGCTCATCAGCGTCTTGCCCTGTCCGGGCCGCGCGCCGACCAGCACGAGGTCACCGGGGTGGAATTGCGGGAATAGCCTGCTGGCGGGCGTCAGCGCGGCGGCTTTTGCGGCGAGCATGCTCCAGGCGGAGAATCCTTCCGTCGTGGCAACGCGGTCGAGAGCGTCGTGCAGCGGAATGCCTTCCTCGCGGCACAGGCGCCTCGCGCGTCGCTTCAGATGATAGATCGGCGCAGAGAGTCTCATCGTCAAACCTCCCATTGCGAGCGAAAAGCGCAATCCCTCCTTATGCCTGGCGCTCGAACAGTCGGTCGATGATCTCGTCGCCCGGCATGAGGTCTGCTTTCCCGGCGGAGGGGGGAGGCGTGGGCGGCACCGGAATCGAACATAGCCGATTCCGTGAAGCATGCGGAAGCGTCAGGCGGCCGCTTCCGGCAGCAGCGCGCGGGTCGGGCCGAAAAGCTGTTCGAACGCCTGCCGGAGCGCGACGTCGACGTCGGCCATGGTCACGAGCTGGCCGAGATCGACCAGCGAGGTGACGCCGTAGCGGGCGTCAGTGACGCCGCACGGCACGATGCCGGCGAAATGTGATAGCTCCGGCTCGACATTGATCGCGATGCCGTGGAACGCGACCCAGCGCTTCAGCCGGACGCCGATCGCCGCGATCTTGTCCTCGTAACCTTCGCCCTTGTCGGGCCGCTTGACCCAGACCCCGACCCGGTCCTCGCGCCGCTCGCCGCGGACGTTGAAGGCGGCGAGCGTGCGCAGAATCAGCTCCTCCAGGCTCGCGACATAGGCCCGGACGTCCGGCCGCCGGCGCTTGAGGTTCAGCATGACATAAGCCACTCGCTGGCCGGGCCCGTGATAGGTGAGCTGGCCGCCCCGTCCGGTGGCGAAGATCGGGAATCGGGGATCGAGCAGGTCGGTGGCCTTGCCCGAGGTGCCGGAGGTGTAGAGCGAGGGGTGTTCGAGCAGCCAGACCAGCTCGGCGGCTTCGCCGGCCGCGATGGCGGCGACCCGGGCTTCCATGGCGGCCACCGCCTCGGCATAGGGCACCGGTGCGTCCGAGATTCGCCACTCGACGGGCTCGCCGCCTACGGCGGAGAACGACGTCAAATCGAGCTCTTGACGCTGGTTTTGGCGGGGGTTTTGAGGCGAATTAACCATTGGCTAACCATAACGTGGTGATCATCTCGGGAGCAAATGCCAGTCTCAAGTTGCGGCGGTCCTGACAGTGCCCACCCTCGATAAAGTTACCGTGGATCTCATGGTCGTCCTCGGGACGACCACCATGCCGATCCATCAAGTATTACGTCTTTCCCGCGGCGCCATCATCGAGCTGGACGCAACCGAGGCCGACGAGGTCAAGGTTTTGGCCAATAATCTGCCGGTCGCTTCCGGCGTCGTCCTGGTCGACCGCAATCGGATCGCGGTCGAGGTCAAGCAGATGCTACCGCGCTCACCGGGCACGCGGTAGCGGCCTGGGCACGCGGTAGCGGCCCGGACACCCCGGTCAATGCCGATTCGGGCGAGGGGCCCGAACTTTCCTGCAAAGCTTGTGGAATTCAGGGCCTTTGCAGGCTTGTACCCCTCTGATGGATTTGTTAGATCGGCGCCGTTGATCCGGCCGGCCCTCAAGCCTCAGGCCGGCATCCCCAAAGCGCTCGTGGCGGAACTGGTAGACGCGCTGCCTTGAGGTGGCAGTGAGTAAAATCGTGGGGGTTCGAGTCCCTCCGAGCGCACCAAGGCCCTTTCTCTCATTGAAATCATTGAGTTTTCGAGACGCAATCCCCGGGATTGCGTCTTTGCGGTCGATTCCGCCGCACTGGATTTGTGCGACCTGGCCAAAGCTCGCCAGTCGCATCGACGCAAGCCTATTGCGGCTCGATTCCGGCCGCTTTGATGATCCGTCCCCATTTGTCGATCTCGGCTTTCAGGAATGCCTCGAGCGCTTCCGGCGTCGCACGCTCGGGCTCGACTGGCGCCATGCTGAGCTCGGCAAAGCGGCTGATCAGGGCGGGATCCTTCAGCGCCGCCTGCAGCGCGCCCACGAGATGGTCGATCACGGGTTTCGGTGTCCCCTTCGGCGCGTAGAGACCATACCACGTCGTCACGTCGAACGCGGGAACGCCGGCTTCCGCCGAGGTCGGCACGCCGGGCAACGTCGCCACGCGCGTCTTGCTGGTGATCGCGTAGCCCTTGATCGTGTTAGCCTGGATATAGGGCGTCGGTCCGGTCGCGGGATCGCAATAGACGTCGATATGGCCGGCGATGACGTCGTTCAGCGCCGGTCCGCCGCCCTTGTAGTAGATCGGGGTGAGCTTGGTATCGGTGGCGCTCATGAACATCAGGCCGCAGAGCTGCGAAGCCGAGCCGAGACCGACATTGCCGAAGGTGATCTTGTCGCCGGCGTTGCGAATGGTCGTCACCAGATCGCTGAGATCCTTGGCCGGAAAGTTCGGTCGCGCCACGAGGATCATCGGGACGTCGGTGACGAGCCCGATCGGGGCGAAATCGCCGACCGGGTCGAACGGCAGCTTGGCGTAGAGGGAAGGCGCGGTGGCCTGGCCGACATGCATCAGAAGCACCGTGTAGCCGTCGGGGGCGGCCTTGGCGACGCGGTTGGTGCCGAGCGTGCCGCCGGCGCCGACGACATTCTCGATGACGATGGACTGTTTCAGTGTCGCGCTCATGGCGCTGCCGAGGATGCGTGCGATGACGTCGCCGGGACCGCCGGCGGAGAACGGCACGATGACCGTGACCGGCCGGGCGGGGTAGTCGTCCGCGATCGCCGCATCGCGAGGGCAGAGCAGGAGGAACAGGATCAGCGATCGTACGAGAAACTTCATCGAACACTCCCTGGCGGCATTTCTCAGTCGTCGGAAGGCGCCGCCTCCTTGGCCGCCGACGATTTTTCGATCATGTCGAGCGCGGCCACCGCAGCTGCGTTGATGTGGTCGACGCAGCAGCGCTCGGCGAGATCCGCATCGCCGTTCTGGATCGCACGCCAGATCGCGGTGACCTCGCGAAGGCTCTTGTTGATCCGCTTCGGTTGCGACATCGAGGTGATCCGCAACAGCTGGATCCGGTCGTGGAGCGGTTTGAGCGCGCGCTCGATGAAGGCATTGCGGCAGCCACCGATCAGCGCGGCGTAAAAGTCGGTCTTGGCCTCGAGACACCCGATGAGATCCTGTTTGGCCGCCGCGGCCTTCAGGCGTGTCAGGGCGTCCCCGATCCGGCGTGCGACTTCCGGGTCATGCAGCCTGGCGCATTCGCGGCCGGCGAAGCCTTCAAGCACCGCGCGTGCGGCATAGAGCTGCCGCGCCTCTTCGAGGCTGATCGTGGAAACCACGGGGCCGCGGTGCGGGACCGTGTTGACCAGCCCGTCGGCTTCGAGCGCACG
>NZ_JALBHA010000497.1:0-4631 GCF_023006445.1 Bradyrhizobium sp. SHOUNA76 | reverse complement strand
CGATCAGCGCCGCGAAGCCGCGCCGGGCGTATTCGAGCGCGATGCCGTAATACTTATGCGCGGACATGGTCGCGCGGTCGTCGAAGCTGCGCGGCGAGCCGTGGCTGAGCAGCGCGAGCGGATAGCGCTTCGTCCCGGCAGGTCGGACCAGAAACGCCTCCAACCCCTGCGGCCCGGCCTCGGCCATGGGGATGCGCAAATCCTCGGTGTAGAATTCCGCAGCGCGCGCCGGCGCGCCGGCCACGACGAGGCCGGCGATCAGCAGAAGCAGCTTGCGCGAAGGGATCATGGGACGATTCGAAGGGGCCATGTTGGCGTGGAGCATAGCATGATCCCGTAGCCCGGATCAGCAAAGCGACATCCGGGGTGGATGGTCCCGCATATCGCTTCGCTCATGCGGGTTACGGTCATCCCTCAAAGGAACGGCCACCCCGTCGCGCGTGTTGTGCCCTTGGCGGGGGCCCCGCCGATGCTATGGTGCTCCGCTATCTCCGTTACGACAGGACGAGGTACTTCAGTGGCTGATGTTCATCCCGCGGCAGGCAAGCAGGCCTCGCCGGACGCGCTCACCAACATTCCGCGGCTGGTGACGGCCTATTTCGCCGGCAAGCCCGATGTCGCGGATCCCGCGCAGCACGTGGCGTTCGGCACCTCCGGCCATCGCGGCACTTCGTTCAAGAACACCTTCAATGAGGGCCACATCCTCGCGACGACGCAGGCGATCTGTGACTACAGACGAGAAAAGGGGCTGACCGGACCGCTGTTCATCGGCATCGACACCCATGCGCTGGCCGAGCCGGCGCTGGTCAGCGCCGTCGAAGTGTTCGCCGCCAACGGCGTCGACATCATGATCGACAAGGACGGCGGCTACACGCCGACGCCTGTGATCTCGCACGCGATCCTCACTTACAACAAGGGCCGCACCAGCGGCCTCGCCGACGGCGTCGTCATCACACCCTCGCACAACCCGCCGGAGGACGGCGGCTACAAATACAATCCGCCGCATGGCGGTCCCGCCGACACCGACGTCACGGGCGTGGTCGAAAAGCGTGCCAATGCCTACCTCGCCGACGCTCTCAGGGGCGTGAAGCGCATCGACTACGACAAGGCGAAGAAAGCCGCGAACGTCCACGCCTACGACTTCGTGACGCCCTACGTCGCTGATCTCGGCCAAGTCGTCGATCTCGACCTGGTCAAATCCGCCGGCATCAATATCGGCATCGATCCGCTCGGCGGCGCCGCCGTGCATTATTGGCATCCGATCATCGAGCGCTACGGCCTGAAGGCCACCGTCGTGAACGAGGCGATCGACCCGACCTTCCGTTTCATGACAGTCGATTGGGACGGGAAGATCCGCATGGACTGCTCCTCGCCCTACGCGATGGCGAGCCTGATCGGGATGCGCGACCGCTTCGACGTCGCCTTTGCCAACGATACCGATGCAGACCGCCACGGCATCGTGACGCGCACGGGCGGCCTGATGAATCCGAACCATTATCTGGCGACCGCGATCTCCTATCTGTTCGCGCATCGTCCGAACTGGAGCAGGGATGCCGCGATCGGCAAGACCGTGGTGTCGAGCTCGATCATCGACCGCGTCGCCAAGAAGCTCGGCCGCAAGCTGGTCGAAACGCCGGTCGGCTTCAAATGGTTCGTCGACGGCCTTCTCACGGGCGGCTTCGGCTTCGGCGGCGAGGAGAGTGCAGGGGCCTCGTTCCTGCGCCGCGACGGCACCGTGTGGACCACCGACAAGGACGGAATCATCCTCGGCCTGCTCGCCGCCGAGATCATGGCGAAGACCGGCCGCGATCCCAGCCAGCTGTTCAACGATCTCACCGCAGAGTTCGGCGTGCCGCATTACGCGCGCATCGACGTTGCCGCGACAGGGCCGCAAAAGAACATCCTCAAATCAGTCACGCCGGAACAACTCGGCCTGAAGGATCTCGCCGGCGACCCTGTCCGCTCAACGCTGAGCAAGGCGCCCGGCAACGGCCAGCCGTTTGGCGGCATCAAGGTCGAAACCGATTTCGGCTGGTTCGCCGCCAGGCCCTCCGGCACCGAGGACGTCTACAAGATCTACGCCGAAAGCTTCCGCAGCACCGAGCACCTGAAGCGTATTCAGGAAGAGGCGCGGACGGGGCTGGCGAAGGTGTTCGGGGCGTAGTCGCTTGCGGTCGCCTGTCGCCGCGCTGAGAGTGCGTTCCCTCCCCCGCTTGCGGGGGAGGGCTAGGGAGAGGGTGTTTCCGCGTCGGGATTTTCTGAGCTTGCGGATAGAGCCCCTCGGCGGGGAGAGCCCCCACCCGGCGCTTCGCGCCGACCTCCCCCGCAAGCGGGAGAGGTGCACCGTCCCTGCTAAGAAAGGCCGATTTCATAAGATTGTATACTAAGAACGCATGAAAGGTACTTTGGTAGGCATTTTTTGCTCTTGAAGGATTCCATTCTTCAGTTATTGTATACATAACGTATTCATAAGCCGAGGGAGATCGCCAGTGACAAAACCCTTCCCGATGAACGCTTGGTACGCGGCCGCCTGGGACGCCGAGGTGAAGCCGGCGCTGCTGCCGCGGACGATCTGCGGCAAGCATGTCGTGATGTACCGCAAGGCCGACGGCTCGGTCGCTGCGCTGGAAGATGCCTGCTGGCACCGGCTGGTGCCGCTGTCGAAGGGCCGGCTCGAAGGTGACACCGTCGTCTGCGGCTATCACGGCCTGAAATACAACGCGCAGGGCCGCTGCACCTTCATGCCCTCGCAGGAGACCATCAACCCGTCGGCCTGCGTCCGCGCCTATCCCGTGGTCGAGCGCCACCGCTACATCTGGCTCTGGATGGGCGATCCCGCGCTGGCCGATCCCGCGCTGGTCCCCGATATGCACTGGAATCACGATCCGGCCTGGGCCGGCGACGGCAAGACCATCCACGTCAAATGCGACTACCGTCTCGTGCTCGACAATCTCATGGACCTCACCCACGAGACGTTCGTGCACGGCTCCTCGATCGGCAACGAGGCGGTCGCCGAAGCCCCGTTCGACGTCACCCATGGCGAGAAGACAGTCACGGTGACGCGCTGGATGCGCGGCATCGAGCCGCCGCCGTTCTGGGCCAAGCAGCTCGGCAAGACCGGCCTCGTCGATCGCTGGCAGATCATCCGTTTCGAAGCGCCGTGCACCATTGCGATCGACGTCGGCGTCGCACCGACCGGCACCGGCGCGCCCGAAGGCGACCGCTCGCAGGGCGTCAACGGCTTCGTGCTCAACACCATTACGCCGGAGACCGAGAAGACCTGTCACTATTTCTGGGCCTTCGTGCGCGATTATCAGCTCGACGAGCAGCGCATCACGACAGAGATCCGCGAGGGCGTCTCCGGCATCTTCCACGAGGACGAGCTGATCCTCGAAGCGCAGCAACGCGCCATGGACGAGAACCCCGATCGCATCTTCTACAACCTCAACATCGATGCCGGCGCAATGTGGACGCGCAAGCTGATCGATCGCATGGTGGCGAAGGAAAATCCGCCGCAGCATCTTCAGGCCGCGGAGTAGAACATGGCCGAGCGTGAGGTCGACCGCTCCGTCTCGCAGACCGTGAAGGCGCAGCTTGCGCTGCGCGACCAGATCCTGTCGGGCGCCTTGCGCCCGGGCGAGCGCATCTCCGAGCTCCAGGCGGTGGAAACGACCGGCGCCTCGCGCACCCCGGTGCGCATGGCGCTGGTGCGGCTCGAGGAGGAGGGCCTGCTGGAGGCGATTCCCTCCGGCGGCTTCATGGTGAAGGCGTTCTCGGAGCGCGACATCTCCGATTCCATCGAGCTGCGCGGCACGCTGGAAGGCCTCGCCGCGCGCTTTGCCGCCGAGCGCGGCGTCTCCGCGCGCGAGCTGGAGCCGCTGAAGGAGTGCCTTGCCGCGATCGACGAATTGCTGCGCCAGGTGCCGATTTCGATCGAAGCCTTCTCGTCCTATGTCGCGCTGAATGCGCGCTTCCACGCCCTGCTCACCGAATTGTCGCGCAGCCCGCCCTTGATCCGCCAGATCGATCGCGCCTCCGCGCTGCCGTTTGCATCCCCGAGCGGCTTCGTGATGGCGCAATCCGCGCTGCCCGAGGCGCAGCAGATCCTGATCATCGGCCAGGAGCACCATCGCGTCGTGATCGACGCCATCGAGAACCGCGAGGGTGCGCGCGCCGAAGCGATCATGCGCGAGCACGCGCGGCTGGCAGTGCGAAACCTGCGGCTTGCGCTGCGCAACCGGACCCATCTGGACCTCTTGCCGGCGCTTGCGCTGATCAAAACCGCAACCGATTGAGGGCAGCCGCCATGCGCTTCATCGAAACCTGGATACCCGCGACGCTGGTCTCGACCCGCGATCTCGCACCCGGCATCCGCGAATTCCTGATCCGCCCTGATCAGTTCGACGGCGCGGCCTATCCGGTCGGCAGCCACATCAATGTCAGCGTCACCATCGACGGCCAGCCGGAGACGCGATCCTATTCGCTGGTCGGTGAGGCCACCTCGCAAGGTTTTAAGATAGCGGTGCGCCGCACGGATGATTCCCGCGGCGGCTCGCGCTACATGTGGCAGCTCGCGCCGGGCGCGCGGCTCGACATCACGCAGCCGGCCTCGCTGCTTGCAGTCGACTGGG
>NZ_JALBHA010000496.1:0-4632 GCF_023006445.1 Bradyrhizobium sp. SHOUNA76 | reverse complement strand
GGCACGCTGCAGGCGCACGCGCGCAGCAGACGGCGCCATCTGCGTCGGATAGCAGGTGGCGGCACAGCCATAGCCGATCAGCCAGTCGCCGTCCGACATCGATTTCGGCTGCGGCGAGCGCTGCGCCCAGCCGAACGCCTTGGCCGCCTCATCGAAACAGGCCATCAGCGAGCGCGATGTATAGGGCTTGCCGCCGATCGGCTCAAAATTGGTATCGTTTATGCGGCGAAGCTCGACCGGATCCATGTTCAGCTTCAACGCGAGCTCATCCATCGCGCTCTCCAGCGCGAACAGATACGGCACCTCCGGCGGTGAGCGCATGAAGCCGGGGGTGTTGCGATCGGCGCGCACGATCGAGACGAGGCTGTCGACGTTCGGACAGGCATAAAGCCGCGTCGTCGTCTTGGTGCCGCCGACGCAATAGGCGTCGGGACGCGAGGAGACTTCAGCCCCCTCATGCCTCAAAGCGAGCAGCTTGCCGTCCCGACTGGCGCCAAGCTTGATCTCATGCCGAGTCTCGGCGCGATGCGTTGTGATGGTAAACCCCTGGTCGCGGGTCGGGACCAGCTTGATCGGTCGGTTCAAGCGCTTGGCAATGCCGGCGATGATGGCGGTCCGCGGCGTCATCGAGCCGCGCGAACCAAAACCGCCGCCAACATAGGGATTGACCACGCGCACCTTGTCGGCGTCGATGCCGAGCTGCTCGGCAACGCCGTTCTTCAAGCCGTAGACGAACTGGCTACCCTCATAGATGACGAGGTTGTCGCCCATCCACACGCAGCTCGTCGAGAACAGCTCCATCGGATTGTGATGCTGCGTCGGCGTCTCGTAGGAGGCGGTCAGCTTGATCTCGGCCGCATCGAACGCCTTGGCGAAATCCCCGACCTCGGGATCTTCCTTGAACTGGGCACTCTGCCCCTTCGCGGCCGCCGTGGTGGTCCCGGGCGAGTCGAAAGTCGCACTCGGCGCCGTGGCGGTGTAGCTGACTTTGACCCGGTTGGCCGCCTCGCGCGCGGCCTCATAACTTTCCGCGACGACGACAGCGATGATCTGGCCGTCATGGGCGATATCGGCCGACTTCAGCGGCTGGATCGTCGTGCCCGCATAGCCGCCATTGCTGAACAGCTTCGACTCCTTCAGCTTCGGCGCGTTCTCGTGGGTGACGATGTCGATCACGCCGCGGACACGCTTGGCGTCATCGAGATCGAAACCGTCGATGCGCCCCCTGGCAATCGCACTGGTGGCCAGGAATGCATAAGCCGGATTGTCCAGCGGCATGTCGGAGGCGTAGGTCGCGCGCCCCGTGACTTTTGCGGCCGCGTCATAGCGCGGCACCGGCTTGCCCATATTCACCTTCGGCACGGGAGCTGCAGCGGTCATGATCGGATCTCCATCGTTACGGCCTGCTGGAGCGCGCGCGCCACTACGCGCTTGCCGAGCGCGATCTTGAAGCTGTTGTGCCGACGACCCTTGGCGCCTGCGAAGGCGGCATCCGCGACGCGCTGCGCCAAGCCGTCATCGAACTTCTGCCCCTTCAACACCGCCTCCGCCTCTCGCGCGCGCCAGGGCACGGTGGCGACGCCGCCAAGGGCGATCCGCACGTCCCTGACCGTGCCCTCTTGTACGTCGAGCGCGACCGCAGCCGACGACAGCGCGAACTCATAGGATTGCCGGTCGCGCGCCTTCAGGTACACCGAACGCGGCCAGCGGCCGGAGATGGAGAAGGCCGAGATCAGCTCGCCCGGCCGAAGCGTCGTCTCGATGTCGGGCGTATTGCCGGGCGCCTTGTGTAATTGTGCGAACGGCATGTTGCGCGTGCCGGATCTGCCGGTGATCTCGACCATGGCGTCCAGCGCGATCAGGGCCTGGGCAAAATCGCCGGGATAGGTCGCAATGCACTGATCGGACGCGCCGAGGACGGCATGCATGCGGTTGACGCCGTCCATGGCGGCACAGCCGGAGCCGGGATTGCGCTTGTTGCAATTCTCATAGGAGACATCGCGGAAATAGCTGCAACGCGTCCGCTGCATCACGTTGCCGCCGAGCGTCGCCATGTTGCGCAGCTGGGCGCTCGCTGCGAGCTTCAGCGAATTTGCGATCACCGGGTAGTGGCGCTGGATCTCCTCATGCGCGGCGACATCCGACATCTTCGCGAGCGCGCCGAGGCGGAGGCCGTCGCCCTTGGGCTCGATTGCCGACCAGCCGTCCGCAAGCGGATTGATATCGACGATCGAGGTCGGCCGCATCACGTCGAGCTTCATCAAGTCGATCAACGTGGTGCCGCCCGCAAGCGGCTGCGCTGCAGCCTTGGTCAACGCATCTTTCGACGCCGCGGCGGCGCTGAGCGCCTGCACGGCCACGGTCGGATCTGTTGCCCTTTGATACGAGAAAGGTCGCATGCGTCTAGCCCTTCATGATCTCGGGCGCGGCCTGCTTCACGGCCGCAACGATGTTGGGATAGGCGGCGCAGCGGCAGATGTTGCCGCTCATATATTCGCGGATGTCGGCCTCGCTTCCCGCATGCCCCTCCTTGACGCAGGCCACGGCGGACATGATCTGGCCGGGCGTACAATAGCCGCATTGGAATGCATCGTTGTCCACAAAGGCCTGCTGCATCGGATGCAGGCGGTCGTCGGTGGCGAGGCCCTCGATGGTCGTGATCTCCTGCCCTTCCGCGGCGAGTGCGAGCGTGAGACACGACACCACCCGCCGGTCGTCGATCAGCACGGTGCAGGCGCCGCACTGACCATGGTCGCAGCCCTTCTTGCTGCCGGTGAGCTTGAGATGTTCGCGCAGCGCGTCGAGCACCGTGGTGCGCGCATCAATGCTCAGGCGCTTGTCCTTGCCGTTGACCCGCAGCGTGACGTCGATGGGAAGCGACGGATCCTGTGCGACGGGGGCCCTGGCCTCCTCTGCGGCGGCGCGCGCCGTGATCGGGACGAGCGCACTGCCAGCGGCGCCGGCCATGAAGGCGCGCCGATCGAATGCTGATTGCCTGGAACTCGATTTGTCGGACATCGACGCCTCCGCCGCTTATCTGCAAAGCAGCGCACGCCTGCACCGCCATCGCCCCTTAACCTGAAGCGATGAGCTCCGTTCCGAACGAGAAAGGGCGATGCAGAAATTGCCGCATCGCCCTTCGTCAACTTTTCCTGATCTTGTGCGGGGAACTCGCGCGCGCGATCAGTACCCCAACGCGCAGCCGTCCTTGCGCGGATCGGAACCGCCGGTCAGCGTACCCTTGTCCCAATCGATCCAGATTGCCTGAGCGCCACCGAGCGGACCGACCACGCTGGTCGTCTTGTGGCCGAGCTTCTTCAGGCCTTCGACGATCGCAGCCGGCACGCTGTCCTCGAGCTGATACTGGCCCTCGTAGTGCAGGCCGCGCGGCATGTCGATCGCCTCCTGCACGTCGCAGCCGTAGTCGAGGATGTTGGTCACGACGCGGGTCTGGCCGACCGGCTGGTACTGTCCGCCCATCACCGCGAACGGCATTACGGAGCGGCCGCCCTTAGTGAGCAGGCTCGGCATGATCGTGTGCAGCGGGCGCTTGCCACCGGCGATGCAGTTGGGGTGGCCGGGCTGAATGCGGAAGCCGCCGGCGCGGTTCTGGAACAAGACGCCGGTCTTGTTCGAGACGATCGCCGAGCCGAACGAATGCGCGATCGAGTTGATGAACGAGCAGACGTTGCGGTCCCTGTCCACGACGGTGATGTAGATGGTCGAGGGATTCATCGGCGGAGCAACGTTCGGCAGGTCGAGCATGCCGTCCATGCGGATCTTGGCGATGTGCTCGTCGCAGAACTCCTTGGCGAGGATCTTCGCGACCTCGATCTGCATGTGCTCAGGGTCGGCCACATGCAGCTCGCGATGCATGTAGGCGATGCGCGCGGCTTCCGCCTCGAGATGGAAGCGCTCGATGCTGAGCGGCGCGTATTTTGTCAGGTCGAACCGCGACAGGATGTTGAGCATCAGCAGCATGGTGAGGCCGGGCCCGTTCGGCGGGCACTGCCAGACATCGTAACCCTTGTACATGGTGCCGATCGGCGACGTCGTCTCGGTGGTGTGCGCGGCGAAATCGTCGAGCGTGTGCAGGCCGCCGATCCCGCGCAAAGTCTCGACCATGTCTTCCGCGATCGGGCCCTTGTAGAAGGCATCGCGGCCGTCCTTGGCGATCGCGCGCAGCGTCTTGCCGAGCTCGGCCTGGCGGATGACGTCGCCGGCCACTGGCGGCTTGCCGCCCGGCAACAAATAACGCACGGTGTTGGTGCCACCCTTCAGCTTCTCGAACTGGTTCTTCCAGTCGAAAGCGATGCGGGGCGCGACGACGTAGCCTTCCTCGGCCGCCTTGATCGCGGGCTGGAGCAGCCGGTCGAGGCCGAACTTGCCGTGATCGCGCAAGACGGTCGCGAAGGCATCGACCACACCGGGAATCGACACCGCATGCGCCGAGGTCAACGGCACGGAGTTGATCTTGCGTTCGAGATACCAGTCGGCGTTTGCCGCCTTCGGCGCGCGGCCGGAGCCGTTATAGGCGATGATCTTGCCCTCACCCCGCGGCTGGATCAGCGCAAAGCAATCGCCGCCGATGCCGGTCGATTGCGGCTCGATCACGCCGAGCAGGGCCGAGCC
>NZ_JALBHA010000495.1:0-4636 GCF_023006445.1 Bradyrhizobium sp. SHOUNA76 | reverse complement strand
TGCCACAGCCGCACGGTTCCCACGAGCTTGCCCTCGCGCACCGCCGACAGGGCAAGGCCTGTGGCGGGCGCTCGTCCGTCGCGCAGGCGCTGGCAGGTGCGGCCGTGGCGGTTCTCGCCAAAGCAGGCATCGAGCAGTGCTTCACGCATCGTGACGTCGCCAGCACGCTCCGCACGGATCACGAACGGAGCGGCTTTCGAGGTGAGGGCGATCTGTGGCTTCCGAGGAGTGGTCATGGCGCGTCAGTCCCCGCTTGAACGGGCGTGCGGGCGGCACGCCAGTCCAAGACGTCGTCAGAAATAGAGATGTGAGGGAGGAGCCGGCAAGCCGGCTCCCGGGTTCGTCAGGCCTCAGACCAAGAGGCGGATCAGATGTGGTACGTCCTCAACGGCGGGATGCCGTTGAACGCCACCGACGAGTAGGTCGACGTATAGGCCCCGGTGCCTTCGATCAGCACCTTGTCGCCGATCTCGAGCGTCACCGGGAGCGGATACGGGCTCTTCTCGTACAGCACGTCGGCGCTGTCGCAGGTGGGTCCCGCGAGCACGCACGGCGTCATGTCCGCGCCGTCGTGACGGGTGCGGATGGCGTAGCGGATCGACTCGTCCATCGTCTCGGCGAGACCGCCGAATTTGCCGATGTCCAGGTACACCCAACGCACCTCGTCCTCGTCGCTCTTCTTCGAGATCAGCACGACCTCGGATTCGATGATGCCGGCGTTGCCCACCATGCCGCGGCCCGGCTCGATGATGGTCTCCGGAATCTGGTTGCCGAAGTGCTTGCGCAGCGCGCGGAAGATCGAGCGGCCGTAAGTCACCACCGGCGGCACGTCCTTCAGGTACTTGGTCGGGAAGCCGCCGCCCATGTTGACCATGGACAGGTTGATCCCGCGCTCGGCGCAGTCGCGGAACACCTGCGAGGCCATCGCCAGCGCGCGGTCCCACGCCTTCACCTTGCGCTGTTGCGAGCCGACATGGAACGAGATGCCGCACGGCTCCAGCCGAAGGCGCTTGGCGAGGTCGAGCACCTCGACCGCCATTTCCGGATCGCAGCCGAACTTGCGCGACAGCGGCCACTCGGCGCCGGCGCAGTCATAGAGGATGCGGCAGAACACCTTCGCGCCGGGGGCGGCACGGGCGACCTTCTCGACTTCGGCGGAGCAATCCACGGCGAAAAGCCGGATGCCGAGCGCGAAGGCGCGCGCGATGTCGCGCTCCTTCTTGATCGTGTTGCCGAAGGAGATGCGGTCCGGCGTCGCACCCGCGGCCAGCGCCATCTCGATTTCGGCGACCGTCGCGGTGTCGAAGCAGGAGCCCATGGACGCCAGCAGGGCCAGCACTTCCGGCGCGGGGTTCGCCTTGACGGCGTAGAACACGCGGCTGTCGGGCAGGGCCTTGGCGAAGGTCTGGTAATTGTCGCGCACGACCTCGAGGTCGACGACGAGGCACGGCTCGGTGTCGAGGCCATCCTTGCGGCGGTTGCGCAGGAATTCCTGGATACGTTCGGTCATAGCACTCTCCAAAGCGGCCCCAGCGACGGAGCTCGTTCAAAGCGGTTCTCGGACGAGGGTGCTTCGCCGCTGCCGCACGATGGAGACGCGACAGGGCTAAAACCCTAGACCGAATTGTGCTGCCGTGGATTGGTTGGGAATTTTCCCGCCCGCACACCTGGCAATGAAGGACAAGCCTTTTCAGTAGCCCGCGCCGGCGTTGGACTGCCGGTAGAGACCAAAAAAGCCCGATCCGTCGTTGCTTTAAGTCGCGTCCCCCGTTGAGAGCGGGGTGCGCCGGTTCGCCTCCGGCTGCCAGTCACGGTTGCAAAAAGTGAAGTCACCTTCGACAAGGCATCTCTTGAGAGAGATGCTGGACGCTCCGGGTTTGCTGTCGTCTTCCGGCTATGAGCCTTCCGACTTCCGCACTTCCGAAGAGCCCCTCGGCTTCTTCACCCCTTGGCGGCTGTCCGGCCTCTTGTCCGGATACCTACCGACTGACACACGACCACAGGCACGTGCGAAATTGGGCAAGAGCGCACATAAGCGTTTTGACTCTGCTTCGCAAGAATTTTTTTAGGCTGACAACAGAATTGCCTAACGTCTGCTTGCGCAGTGTTGCGCGAGCGACGCGGAAGATGAACGGGCGTTAAGTTTTCAAGCCGCCGCGAGCGTCACGCGGCTGTGCGCGCGTCAGCGGCGCTTCGTGAACGGCTCGACGCGCTGAGCTGCGCGGATGAAGGCGGTCATCACGAGCACGCCGAGTGTGAACAGCACGGCCTGGAGAATGTGCGTGCCCTGATCGCCGAGCCCGAACAGGATCGCGAGCGCCCAGCCGCCGGCAAAGGCCGCGCCGAACACTTCGGCGCCGATCAGGATGGCGGCACTGATGACGGTGATGACGCTTGGCCAGACGATCTGACGGGAAGACGAGGAAGGCGCGTTCATGAGCTCAGGGGTCCGTAGTCTATCGAGGGCCGCAATCTCCCCGAAAAGGCGGCCGGGAGCAAGGCCAAATGGCTCAAAAAAGCCCCATCGCGTGCTATAGCTGGCCGCAACAATCGACCCATGAAAATCGGGACTTGCGATGTCAGAACCCCGCCAAACTACGGACTCCGAGACCAATCCGCTGCTGAAGGCCTGGGTGACGCCGTTTGCGACCCCGCCCTTCGACGAGATCAAGCCGGAGCACTTCCTCCCGGCGTTCGAGCAGGCCTTCGCCGATCACTCCGCCGAGATCGCGGCGATCACCAACGATCCGGCCGCGCCCGACTTCGCCAACACCATCACGGCGCTGGAGCGCTCGGGCAAGCTGCTGAGTAAGGTCGCCGCGGTCTTCTACGACCTGGTCTCGGCGCATTCCAACCCGGCCATCCTGGAGATCGACAAGGAGGTCTCCTTGCGGATGGCGCGGCACTGGAATCCGATCATGATGAACGCCGTGCTGTTTGGTCGCATCGCCCAGCTGCACGAAAACCGCGCGGCGCTCGGTCTTAGCCCGGAGCAGCTCCGCCTGCTGGAGCGCACCTACACCCGATTCCACCGCGCCGGCGCCGGCCTCTCCGAGGAGGCCAAGACGCGGATGGCGGAGATCAATGAGAAGCTGGCCCAACTCGGCACCGGCTTCAGCCATCATCTGCTCGGCGACGAGCAGGACTGGTTCATGGAGCTTGGCGAGGCTGATCGCCAGGGCCTGCCGGAGAGCTTCGTCGCCAGCGCCAAGGCTGCGGCAGAAGAGCGCGGCATGGAAGGCAAGGCCATCGTCACGCTGTCGCGCTCCTCGGTCGAGTCGTTCCTGAAGAGCTCGGCCCGGCGCGACCTGCGCGAGAAGGTCTACAAGGCCTTCATCGCGCGCGGCGACAACGGCAATGCCAACGACAACAATACGACCATCGTCGAGATCCTGAAGCTGCGCGAGGAGAGCGCGAACCTGCTGGGCTATCCGACCTACGCCGCCTACCGGCTCGAGGACTCCATGGCCAAGACGCCGGACGCGGTGCGGGGCCTGCTGGAGCGGGTCTGGAAGCCGGCGCGCGCCCGGGCGCTCGCCGACCGCGACGAGATGCAGGCGCTGATCACGGAGGAGGGCGGCAATTTCAGGCTCGCTCCCTGGGACTGGCGCTTCTACGCCGAGAAGCTCCGCCTGCAGCGCGCCAATTTCGATGACGCGGCGATCAAGCCGTATCTTTCGCTCGACCACATGATCGAAGCGGCCTTCGACTGCGCCACGCGCCTGTTCGGGATCACCTTCGAGGAGCGCAAGGACGTTCCGGTCTGGCATCCCGACGTCCGGGTCTGGGAGGTCAAGGGCCCCGACGGTAAGCACAAGGCGCTGTTCTATGGCGACTACTTCGCCCGGCCGTCGAAGCGCTCAGGCGCCTGGATGACCTCGCTGCGCGACCAGCAGAAGCTCGACGGCGACGTCGCGCCGCTCGTTCTCAACATCTGCAACTTCTCCAAGGGGGCCGGCGGCGAGCCTTCGCTGCTGTCGCCCGACGACGCCCGCACCCTGTTCCACGAGTTCGGCCACGGCCTGCACGGCATGCTGTCCAACGTGACCTATCCGTCGCTGTCGGGCACATCCGTGTTCACCGACTTCGTCGAGCTGCCGTCGCAGCTCTACGAGCACTGGCAGGAGCGGCCCGAGGTGCTCCAGCAATTCGCCCGCCACCACCAGACCGGCGAGCCGCTGCCGGACGACCTGCTCCAGCGCTTCCTGGCCGCGCGAAAATTCAACCAGGGCTTTGCCACGGTCGAGTTCGTGTCCTCGGCGCTGGTCGACCTCGAATTCCACACCCAGCCAGCTTCCGCTGCGCAGGATGTCCGTGGCTTCGAAAAGAAGGAGCTGGAGAAGATCGGCATGCCCGAGGAGATCGCGCTGCGTCACCGTCCCACGCAGTTCGGTCACATCTTCACCGGTGACCACTATGCCGCCGGATATTACAGCTACATGTGGTCGGAGGTGATGGACGCCGACGCCTTCGGCGCGTTCGAGGAGGCAGGCGACATCTTCGATCCTGCCGTCGCAAAACGCCTGCACGACGACATCTATTCGAGCGGCGGATCGGTCGATCCGGAAGCGGCCTACGAGGCCTTCCGCGGCCGTCCGCCCGAGCCGGATGCGCTGCTCCGCCGCCGCGGCCTGCT
>NZ_JALBHA010000494.1:0-4637 GCF_023006445.1 Bradyrhizobium sp. SHOUNA76 | reverse complement strand
GTCTCGCCGGCGTGGCGCGCGCGCAGGCCCCCGGCGAGGTCAAGGTCGGACTGATCGTACCGCTGTCGGGCATCTACACCCGCCCTGGTCAAGTGATGAAGATGGGCGCAGAGATGGGCATCGAGCACATCAACGCGCAAGGCGGCATCAAGGCGCTCGGCGGCGCCAAGCTGAAGCTCGTCGTGATCGACTGCGGCGACACCACCGAGAAGGCCAAGAACGCGGCACAGCGCATGGTAGCGCAGGAGCCCGATCTCGTCGCCGCCACCGGCTCCTATCTCTCCTCCTTCACGCTGGCAGTGACCGAGGTGACCGAGCGCGCCGAACTGCCGGTGCTGACGCTGTCTTATTCCGACCTTTTGACCGACCGCGGCTTCAAATACATCTTCCAGACCGCGGCGACCGCGAGCCGCCAATCCGAGCTCGGCCTGCCGACGCTGATGAAGCTCGCCGAGAATGCCTCGGGCAAGAAGCCCAAGACCGTGGCGATGTTGATGGACAACACCGCGACGTCAGTCGCCACCGCAAAGGCGCTCAAGGAGAAGCTGCTCGCGCAGGAAGGCCTCCAGCTCGTGGTCGAGGAAGTCTGGACCCCACCGCTGTCGGATGCGACGCCGCTGATCCAGAAGGTTCGCTCGGCCAAGCCCGATCTGCTGCTGTTCATGCCGAATGCGGTGTCGGACGCCAAGCTCGGCCTCGAGAAGATCAGCGAGTTCGGCCTCGGCCAGGGCAAGATTCCGACCGTGTCCTTCAGCATCACCATTGCCGAGCCCGACATGCTGCAAAGTGTGAGCCCGGAGACGGTGCAAGGCATCATGACCATCGTCGCCAACTGGGGCTCGAAGGGCCACGAGGCCCTGATCGCCGAGCTCAAGGCCAAATACAAGGAGCCTTGGATGACGCAGAACGTCATCTCGACCTATGGCGACATGTGGCTGATGAAGGAAGCGCTGGAGAAGGCCGGCAAGGCCGACCGCAACGCTGTCGCGCAGGCCTTCCGCACCTTGGATGCCGGCCCCTCCAAATATTATCCGGGCGGCCAGCTCAAATTCGACGAGAAGGGCCGCCGCGTCGGCGCCGGCGTCGTCATCGTGCAATGGCAATCGGGCGTGCCCGTCACCGTTTATCCGCCCGAGCTCGCGCAGGCGCAGCCGTTTTGGCCGAAAAAATCCTGACAGCGTCGCGCGATTTTTGAGGGAGGAGAATTGTCATGACTGCAAACAGCAAGATCTCGATCACCCGGCGAACGCTGCTCGCCGGCGCCTCCGGCACGCTGATCGCATCCCGCGCTTGGGCGCAGCAGCCACCGGAGGTGAAAGTCGGCCTGCTGGTGCCGATCTCCGGGCTCTATGCCCGTCCGGGAACGGTGATGCGCGAAGGCGCCGAGATGGCGATCGATCACATCAACGCGCAAGGCGGCATCAAGGCGCTCGGCGGCGCCAAGCTGAAGCTGGTCGTGCTCGATTCCGGCGACACCACCGAGAAGGCCAAGAACGCGGCGCAGCGCATGGTGGCGCAGGAGACCGATCTGGTCGCGGCCAGCGGCGCCTATCTGTCCTCGTTCACCCTCGCGGTGACGGAGGTGACCGAGCGCGCCAGCCTGCCCATGCTCACCCTCTCCTACTCCGACCTGATCACCGAGCGCGGATTCAAGTACGTATTCCAGACCGCGGCCACTGCAGGCTCGCAGGCACGGCAAGCGTTGCCCCAGATCGTCAAGCTGGCGGAGACGGCCGCAGGCAAGCGGCCGAAGACGGTCGCGATCCTGACCGACAACACAGGGGCCTCGATCGCCTCCGCCAAGGCGATGCGCGAGGGCCTGCTGGCGGAGAACCAGCTGCAGCTGATCGTCGACGAGACGTTCACACCGCCGCTGGCCGACGCAACCTCGCTGGTGCAGAAGATCCGTTCGGCCAAACCCGACCTGCTGTTCTTCCTGCCGACCGTGATCTCGGATGCAAAGCTGCTGCTGGAGAAGATGAACGAGTTTGGCCTCGGCCAGGGCAAGATTCCGACGATCTCGTTCGGCATCGCGATCGCCGAGCCCGACATGCTGCAGACCGTCAGCGCCGAGCTGCTCCAGGGCGTCTTGACCTGCGTCGCAAGCTGGGGCGCCAAGGGCCACGAGGCCCTCATCGCCGAGTTGAAGACCCGCTACAAGGAGCCGTGGATGACGCAGAACGCGATCTCCACCTATGGCGACATGTGGGTGATCAAGGACGCGCTGGAGAAAGCCGGCAAGGCCGATCGCGTCGCCGTGGGCGAAGCGCTGCGCACCATGGATGGCGGCCCCTCGAAATATTACCCGCTGGGCGAGATCAAGTTCGACGAGAAAGGCCGCCGCGTCGGCGCCGGCATGACCATCGTGCAGTGGCAGGCCGGTGTGCCCGTGACAGTGTTCCCGCCCGAACTGGCGCTCGCAAAACCATTCTGGCCGAAGAACTGACCAACGCCCGAACAAGAAACGGAGAACAAGATGGACAAGGCGACCTACGACCGCGGCCTCGAGATCCGCAAGAGCGTGCTCGGCAACGAGTTCGTCGACAAGGCAATCGCATCCGCGGACGAGTTCAACCGCCCGATGCAGGACCTCACCACCGAGTATTGCTGGGGCTACGTCTGGGGCCGTGAAGGCCTGACGCGGAAGACCCGCAGCTTCCTCAATCTGGCGATGCTCTGCGCGCTCAACCGTCCGCATGAGCTGAAGACACACATCCGCGGCGCGCTCGCCAATGGCGCGACCCGGGAGGAAATCCGCGAGGTCTTCATGCAGGTCGCGATCTATTGCGGCGTGCCGGCCGGTGTCGATGCGTTCCGAAACGCGAAGGAAGTCTTCGCCGAGCTCGACAAGGCATAACGGAGCGTGGCTGCGATGAAGGGCAAATGGGCGCTCGTGACCGGTGCGACCGCAGGCCTTGGCCTCGCCATGGCGGAAGGCCTGGCCGGCGCGGGCGCCAACATTGTCCTGCACGACCTCGCTCAGCCGAAACAGGTTGCGGATGACCTTCGCGCCCGCTTCGGCGTCGAAACGATCGCGGCCGGCGTCGACCTGTCCCGCCGCGAGGCGATCGAGGCCATGATGGCGGACCTGCTCGACCGTTGCGGCGCCATCGACATCCTCGTCAACAACGCGGTCATCAGGCATTTTTCAGCAATCGAGCAGTTTCCGCCCGATCGCTGGGACGAGGCGCTGGCCGTCAACCTCTCGGCGCCGTTCCACCTCATTCGCCTGACGCTGCCGGCGATGAAGCAGCGCGGGTGGGGCCGGATCATCAACATGGGGTCGATCTATTCGACCCGCGCGGTCGAGGACCGCATCGACTACGTCACCACCAAGACGGCAATTCTCGGCATGACCCGCGCGGTCGCCATCGAGACGGCGCGCAGCGGCATCACCTGCAACACGCTCTGCCCCGGCACGCTGCCGACGCCGGCCATCCTGAACAAGATCGCAACGATGGCGGAGAACAGCGGCCGTCCCGTCGCCGACGTCACGCGCGACTATCTCGGCGAGCGCCAGCCGACGCAGCGCTTCATCGAAATGGACGCCGTCGCCGCCATGGTCGTCTTTCTCTGTGGTCCCGCCGCAAACGACATCACCGGCGCCAGCCTGCCGATCGACGGCGGCTGGTCGGTCGCATGAGAGCATTGGAATGGGAGTGCTGCGATGACTGAACCATCTGGCCAAACCGTCGTGCTGACGGGTGCCGCCGGCGGCATGGGACGCGCCATCACCAAGGCGCTGCTGGACAGCGGCCGCCGCGTCGTGCTGGTCGACCGCGACGCCAAGGCTCTTCAGGAGCTGGCAGCTCCGGCAGGCAACGCGGTGTTTCCGATCCAGCTCGACGTCAGCGATGCAAACGCCGTCGATCGCCTGCCCGATGCCATTCCCGCTCATTTCAAGCCGGTCGACGTTCTCATCAACAATGCCGGCCACGACATCGGCGGCCGGACACGCTTCGACATTGGTTCTGCGGACGACTGGTCCAACATCATCCAGACCAATCTGATCGGCCTGATGCGTGTCACGCGCGCGATCCTGCCCGGCATGGTCCAGCGCAACGCCGGTCATGTCGTCAACATCAGCTCCATCAACGCGGTCCGGATCGTGCCTGACATGGCCGCCTACAGCACCAGCAAGGCGGGCGTGCACATGTTCACCGAGACCCTCCGGGGCGAGCTGGCGGAAACCGCAATCCGTGTGACCGAGCTGCAGCCCGGCCTGACCCGGACCAACATCATCCTGACCCGCTACCGCGGCGATCAGCAGAAGGAAAAGGACTATTTCGACCAGTTCAGGATGGCGCTCGATCCGGCCGATATCGCCCGTTCGATCGTCTTCGCCCTCGACCAGCCCGCCCACGTTCAAATTGCCGAAATGATGATTCTGCCTGTAAATCGATATTGAATCATTCAAACCAAGGCCCGGACATGGAAAGACGTCGCGAATTGCAGTCGACACTCCGCATCGAGGACGTCCCGACCGTCCGGGCGATGGTGGCGCAAAAGCTGCGCGCGGCGATCATGTCGGGAACGCTGAAGCCGGGCCAGCGCCTGGTCGAGCGCGAGCTCTGCGAGATGATGGGCGTCAGCCGCCCCTCGATCCGCGAAGCGCTGCGTGCGCTCGAAGCCGACGG
>NZ_JALBHA010000493.1:0-4637 GCF_023006445.1 Bradyrhizobium sp. SHOUNA76 | reverse complement strand
GTTCGAGGGCGCCCAGCCGTCCTTCGTGCTCGCGAACGGGGCCGCCCTGCTGTTCGGCGCCGGGCTTGCGATCGCCTCTGCGCCCTCGCCGAGGGCGCGCCAGCTTGGGAGCGTTCTGTCGATCTACGGAGCGTTTGCGCTGGCCGGTGTCGCTTTCCTGGAGGTGACGACGGTCGATGACATCATTCGCTTCCGGACCAGCACGGTATCGGCACAGCCGCTCTGGGCGATCCTGTGCGGAGTTGCGGGGGTGATCCTCGCCCTCGTCTCCGCCATACTCACGAAACGCACAGGTGAGTTGCTTGCAGCCTGCGCGATCGGGCTCGTGCTGGTCGCCGCGCCGATCTGGCCGGTCTCCACGGCCGGCGAACCCTGGTTCGCTTACGCCGCGCTGCTGTGCGCCATGCTGTGCCTCGTCGTCTCCGGCGTGCTCGATGACGTGCGTCCGCGGATCGTCGCCGGCTGGCTCGGCATCGCCGGAATCATTGCTGGCATCACCTGGGCGGTGAAGGGCTCGCTGCTGCGCCGCTCGGCCTTCCTCGCGGGGGCCGGAATCGTCGCCGTGGTCTTTGCAACCGCGCTCAATCGCATGCTGCCGAGGGCTGAGCGATGATTGGAGCCATCACAAGATTCTGGCAGCGCATTCCGAAAGCGGTGCTGTTCGGTGTCGCCGTCCTGGTGCAATGCCTGCTGCTGGTCCTGATGGTCGCCGACCGCATGCAGATCCTGCGCGAAGGCCGTGAGGTGACCCTGCAGACGCAGCCGGTCGATCCGCGCGATCTTCTGCGCGGCGACTATGTTGTGCTCCGCTACGACATTTCGCAACTGCCGGCCGGCGCGCTCGCCGGCAAGCCGGCCGACGCACGCAATCCCGTCGTGTTCGTCAAGCTCGCGCCCAATGCCGACGGCCTTTACGCCGCCGTCTCGGTGCATGCCGCGCCTGTGCCGGTCACCGCGCCCGAGGTGCTGATCCGCGGCCGCGTCAGCTATTCCTGCGGATCAGACGTCCGCACCTTCTGCGACAAGCTGACGATCAAATACGGTCTCGAAAGCTATTTCGTGCCGGAAGGCGAGGGCGGCAAGCTCGAGCAGGCCCGCAACCAGCAGAAGCTGCGCATCGTCGCCGCCGTGCTGCCCTCAGGCCGCGCCGCCATCAAGCGGCTGCTGCTCGACGGCGAGCCGGTCTATGAGGAGCCGCTGTATTAAGTTGCCTCCTGTGCACCATGACAATGTTTGAAGCGTTTTCCTGAATTGCATGGGCAAAGGTCGTTGCGTCGCAAGCCTGCAAACTCCGCCGACGTCCCTGCTTCACCGGAACTCTCCAGGAGTGACGTTGATGATGCATCCGAACCGGCGGCCGCCAATTCCGCGGCCGGTGCATTTCGGCGATTCAGCAGCCACCCGGCCAACATTCCGGTCACCACAAACCCGCCCAGAAGCGCCATTCCCATCTTGATGTCGTTAGCCTCCTTGCGCTCCCGCTCCTCGGACTCTCTCTTTGCTTGTAAGCGCTGCTCTTCTTGTTCCACATACCACTTTGCAGCGGATTGAAGTGCCGTCGGCGGAATGGTCCAACTGACCGATGTCTTATCCGGCCTTGAAAGAACGATCGCCCGCGACAGCAATGCCATCTGCGAGGGCGAATTGCTTTCAGAACGCACTCGGGTCGCCGTCACTCGCGATGCGAGTCCGAGCGACACCCCGCCGCACACCGATGAGACCAACGTAAGACGACGGTTGCCCTTGGTTTCTTCGATGGTTTCCCAACGCCCCAAGCCTGGAAGTGTATCCGGCAATTCAACGTGATCGATCTCATGAGCGTCGATCAGCCGCGTGAGTTCATAATGGTGGAGGTTCTCCTCCTTCAGGATATGTGCGATCGCGAAATGCCGGTAGATATTGTACATGTCGCGCCAGATCGGCTCGGCACGAAATGTCTCCTCCATGCGCGCGGTCCAATCGCAGGCGAACTCCCTTGCGATGGGATCTTCGTTGCCGTTCTTGGCACCTGCATCCGCGTTGGCATCGGCGTCGCTGAGGATCACCTGGGCTGATTGCAGCGACGCGATTTGATAGTCGTGCGCATATTCGAACTTGCCGGGCTCGAACCAGAACCGGCGTCGGCTGCTCCAATCGCCCATGGACGTGCCGGCCCGAAGCATCTGCCGCGACTGATTGAGCCGGCGCGTGAAAGTTCCGGGCAGGGGCGGATCGACCGGCAATTGCAGCGTGCCCTGCGAAACCTGCTTCATGCGATAGTCGGCTTCGACCAGCACCTTGGTCACGCGACAATGCCTGGGTAGGGCGTCGACGCGAACCTTTTGCGGCTGTTGAGAGCACATCCGCAAATATTGTTGCTTCGCGGCCGCATCGCGCCCCGAAATCTGGTCGAGATTCGGCGTTTGATCTCTGTCCGGATCCAGCGAGATACCCGGCTCGATGTTGCCGTACTTCCTG
Organism: Bradyrhizobium sp. SHOUNA76; assembly: GCF_023006445.1. NCBI lineage: Bacteria > Pseudomonadati > Pseudomonadota > Alphaproteobacteria > Hyphomicrobiales > Nitrobacteraceae > Bradyrhizobium > Bradyrhizobium sp. SHOUNA76. Next base: position 2,180 of record NZ_JALBHA010000493.1, on the reverse strand, counting down.
GCGGCCGACCTGATCGCGACGATGAGATCGTCGAGGTAAAGATCCGGCTGGCCCTTCTCGGCAACGCCGCAAAGCAGGATATCGTAACTGTCGTCCTGGCAGACGGTATCAATCCGGGTCAAACCCGTAAGCCGCTTTGGCCCGCCTGATTTCGCCCGCTTCAACGCTTCGCGCAGCGAAACGGCGACCTCCGCCCGCATGTCCATCGAAGTCGCGGGGGGAGCGCTGCAAGTCTTGGCAGCCGCCACCGCGGTCAGGGGCTCTTGCAGGACTAACGCGCTCACTCCTGACGCCAGAAAACCGCGTCGATCGACAAGCACCCTGTGCATCATGGAGCTCTATTTCCCCCGCTTCGACAAATTACCAGGTTAAGTATCCGGCTTCTTCAAATTGAGAATCTTGCGCCTGAGCTCGCTCAGGTCGCTTTCCTTCCCGGTCGGAGCCGCTCCGATGTGCACGCCGCCGACAGGTGCCGAGGGTGACGGATGAGTTGGGCTGCTGACGTTTGACACGGATGGCTTCGAGCCGATTTCAGGTGAGTTCGAGTTGGATCCATCTCGCGCGCCGCTGACGCCCGACTCTCTCGTTGGGAAGGAATTTGAAGGTGGGGAGGAATGCGGTCGCGGGGCACTGGGAGCCAGGCGCCCACCTCCGGTACCCGAAACGTCGGACTCCAGCGGCGTGCGCTGATTGCGCCAACGCTGAAACTCCTGCAACTCGCGAGCGGCGGCGGCCGCGCTGTTCAGCCGCATCCTCTCCTCTTGGGGACTTTCGTAGTCCGGCCGGGTGATGAGATTTTCTCTCAACGAGAGCCTGTTACGGCATTCTCCTTTATTCCACTCGACTTGCGCGACGTCCTCTCCCTGACTCTCGCACTGCATGCATTTGTCATACAGCTTGTCCAATTCGACCGAGATGTAGCTACAATTCCATCCGGGACCGAATTTCTTCTGCAGAGTCTCGGCCTGGGCCGGAAAAGTGCAGAGTCCGAGGGCGGCAATCGCCGCGGGAATGAAGGTGCGCATGAATGTCGTTCAGCTAATGATCTGGCCGGACCGGTGGCCGGCTAAAAATTTGCAGTTCGCAGCTTAAACCAGCGCAACTGTGCTGCAACCTCTTTCTGTCCACTTAGCCCGCATCGGCCTTTCAGTTTGCTTAATTCCGTTTCCGCGGATCAGGCGCCATTGTTTCGGGTGTGTTTTTTCAATGCCCGCCGCAGCACGTCCCACACCAGGGGATCGTTCATCTGCGCCACGTTGAATCGCATGGAGTGCGAGGCGGTCTGCGCCACGCTGAACACGTTGCCCGGCGCCAGCACGACGTTGTCCTCGAGCGCCGCGCGCGCAACCTGCGTGGCGTCCTGCCCGCCCGTGAGGCGGCACCAGAGGAAAAATCCGCCGCGCGGCATCAGCCAGGGTTCGATGCCGATCGCCTGAAGCTTGCGCGCCACATCGCGGCGGGTGCGCGTCAGCTTCTGCCGGAGCTCGTCCATGTGCTTGCGATAGCTGCCGCCGGCCAGCACCTTTGCGATGATCTCGGTCGCGACCGGGCTCGGACCCCCGAAGCTGGTTGCGACCTGGAGGTCGACGAGATGCTCGATCCAGTCGGCTCGCCCTGCGATGTAGCCGCAGCGCACCGAGGCCGACAGCGTCTTGGAGAAGCTGCCGACGCGGATCACGCGATTGAGCCCGTCCAGCGCGGCAAGTCGCGGCGAGCGCTCCGGCTCGAAGTCACCGAAGATATCGTCCTCGATGATGGTGAGGTCGTGCGCAGCGGCCGCGGTCAGAAGCCGATGCGCGGTCTGGAGCGAGAGCGTCGCGCCGGTCGGGTTGTGCAGGGCCGAATTGGTGATGTAGAGCCTGGGACGCTCGGTGCCCAGGATCTGCTCGAAGCGCGCAACGTCCGGGCCCGACGGCGTGTAGGGCACGCCGATGATCTTCGCCTGATGCGCCCGCAGCAGCGCGCGGAAATTGAAGTAGCAGGGATCGTCGACCAGCACCGTGTCGCCGGGACGCAGCAGGAAGCGGCAGACGAGGTCGGTACCTTGCGTGCCCGAGCCCGTCAGCATGAGCTGATCGAGCGACGCCTGAATCGCGTCCTCGGCGAGACGCGCGAGCAGCAGCCGGCGCAGCGCCAGTCCGCCGCGCGTGCTGCCGTAATCCGTCAAGAGAGGCGCATCG
>NZ_JALBHA010000492.1:0-4644 GCF_023006445.1 Bradyrhizobium sp. SHOUNA76 | reverse complement strand
CGAAGCCGAGCGAGGCGACGAGCGCCGTCATCAACACCGGGCGCAGCCGCGTCAGCGCACCCTCGCGCACCGCGTCCGCGATGGGGTGTCCCTCGCTGCGGAGACGCTCGATGAAGGCGATGATGACGAGGCCGTTGAGCACGGCGACGCCCGATAGCGCGATGAAGCCGACACCGGCGCTGATGGACAACGGGATGTCGCGCAGCAGCAGCGCGGCAACGCCGCCGGTCAGCGCCAACGGCACGCCTGAGAACACCAGCGCCGCATCGGCCGCCGATCCCATCCCCATGAACAGCAGCAGGAACACCAGCAACAGCGCCACCGGCACCACGATCGTCAGCCGCTTGGTCGCGGACACCAGCTGCTCGAACTGCCCGCCCCAGCCGATCCAGTAACCCGGCGGCAGCTTGACCTTCTCCGCCACCGCCGCTTCCGCCTCGGACACGAAGGAGCCGAGATCGCGCGCGCGGACATTGGCGGTGACGACGATGCGCCGCTTGCCGTTCTCGCGGCTGATCTGGTTGGGACCGGGCGTCGCATCGACGGTCGCAACCGAGGACAGCGGCACATAGCGCATCTGGGTGAGCGGGGAGGCGGCCAGCGCGGTTCGAAGGGCCGTGCCGGAGCCGGCCTCCTCACCGGGCGGCAGCGGGATCGGGATCGCCCGGATCGCCTCGAGATTGCCGCGCAGGTGTTCCGGCAGGCGCACGACGATGTCGAAGCGGCGGTCGCCCTCGAACAGCTTGCCGGCCGATTTGCCGCCGACCGCGATCTCGACGATGCCCTGCACCTCACTGATGCTGAGGCCATAGCGGGCAAGCGCCTGGCGGTCGAGGCGGACGGTGAGGATCGGCAGGCCGGAGACCTGCTCGATCTTGACGTCGCTGGCGCCGCGGATGCCGCGGATCGCGGCCTCCACCTGTCTTGCTGCGCCTTGCAGGATGTCGAGGTCGTCGCCGAAGATCTTGACCCCGACGTCGGTGCGCACGCCGGAGATCAGCTCGTTGACACGGAACTGGATCGGCTGGGAGATTTCATAGGCGCTGCCGGGAATCTCGTCAGCGGCATGCTCGATGGCCTCGATCACCTCCGATTTCGGCTTGTCCGGGTCGGGCCATTCGGCGCGCGGCTTCAGCATGACGTAGCCATCGGTCTGCGCCGGCGACATCGGGTCGGTCGCGATCTCGGCGGTGCCGATGCGGGTGAAGAACTCCTTCACTTCAGGGATTTGCTTGATGCGTTTTTCCAGCGCCTTCTGAAGATCCAGCGACTGGGTGAGGCTGGTGCCGGGAATCCGGATCGAAGCCAGCGCGACGTCGCCCTCGTCCAGGCTCGGAATGAACTCGCCGCCCATCCGCGACGCGGCGATGCCGCTCGCGATCACGATGAGTGCGGCCATGATGGCGACCATGCCCCGGTTGTCGATGGCGAAGCGGAGCAGGGGCAGGTAAGCGCGTTTCGCGGCCCGCATGAACAGGTTCTCGTGTTCGGATACTTTGCCGGTGACGAAGATGGCAACGGCCGCCGGCACGAAGGTGATTGAGAACAGCACGGCGGCACCCAGCGCCATCAAGACGGTCAGCGCCATCGGCGTGAACATCTTGCCCTCGACGCCGGTGAGCGTCAGCACGGGCAGATAGACCACTGCGATGATCAGCGTTCCGAACAGGCTTGGCTTGATCACCTCGCTCGATCCGCGCAGGATCGCGCGCAGCCGCTCTGAGGTCGTCAGCAGCCCGCCTTTCTCGCGCTGGGCCGCGGCCAGCATGCGCAGGCAGTTCTCGACGATGATCACGGCGCCGTCGACGATGATGCCGAAATCGATCGCGCCCAGGCTCATCAGGTTGGCGCTGACTTTTGTCTCGACCATGCCGGTGATCGTCATCGCCATGGACAGCGGGATGACGCAGGCCACCACGAGGGCCGCGCGGATGTTGCCGAGGATCAGGAACAGCACCGCCACCACCAGCGCCGCGCCTTCCAGCAAATTGTTCTTGACCGTGCGGATGGTGGCTTCGACCAGATCGGTGCGATCGTAGACGGTCCGCGTCACGACGCCTTCGGGCAGCGATTTGGCGATGTCCTCGAGCCGGGCTGCGACGCGGCGGGCCACGCTGCGGCTGTTCTCGCCGATCAGCAGCATGGCGGTTCCGAGCACGGTCTCTTCGCCGTTCCACGTCGCTGCGCCCGTGCGAAGATCGCGGCCTTCCCTGACGGTCGCGACGTCCCTGATCCTGACGGGATTGCCGCCGCGCGCGCCGATCACGATGTCCTGGATTTCGCCCATCGTGCCGACCTGGCCCGGCGAGCGAACCAGATATTGCTCGCCGTTGCGCTCGATATAGCCGGCGCCGACATTGGCGTTGTTGGCGGCGAGCGCGGTCATGACGTCGCGAAAGCCGAGCCGGTAGGCCATCAGTTTGCCCGGGTCGGGCAGTACATGGAACTGCCGCTCGAAGCCGCCGATGGTGTTGACCTCGATCACCCCAGGCACGTTGCGAAGCTGCGGCCGGATGATCCAGTCCTGCACGGTGCGCAAATCGGTCAGCGAATAGTCGTGGCCGCCTTGCGTCTTCGCGCCTGCCTTGGCCTCGACGGTGTACATGAAGATTTCGCCGAGCCCGGTCGAGACCGGCCCCATCGCGACCTCGACGCCGGCCGGAAGCTGGTCCTTCACCTGCTGGATGCGTTCGCCGACGAGCTGGCGGGCGAAAAAGATGTCGGTGCCGTCCTTGAAGACGACCGTCACCTGGCTGAGGCCGTAGCGCGACAGCGAGCGCGTGTAGTCGAGTTTCGGCAGGCCGCCCATCGCGGTCTCGACCGGGAAGGTGATGCGCTGCTCGGTCTCGAGCGGCGAATAGCCGGGCGCGCGGGTGTTGATCTGGACCTGGACGTTGGTGATGTCAGGCACTGCGTCGATCGGAAGGCGCTGGAAATTCCAGGCTCCGAAAGCGATGGCGCCGAGCGCGAGCACGAGGACCAGCCAGCGCTGCTGCAGCGAGACGGCGATGAGGCGCTCAATCATGCTCGGCCTCGCCCTTGCCCATCTCCGCCTTCACGACGAAGCTGTTCTCGGCGACGTAGTGCTCGCCAGCGGACAGGCCTGCCTTGATCTCGACATGACGCGGATCGGAATCGCCAAGCTCCACGGGGCGCGCCTCGATCTTGTCGCCGTCCTCGCGGACGAACACGATGGTCCGGTTCTCCAGGGTCTGGATCGCGCTCCGGCGCACGGCGACCGCGACGTTGCGGGCAGCGAGGATCAGCCGTGCCGTGACGAACAGGCCGGGGCGTAAGCGGCCGTCCGGATTTTGCAGCACCACGCGGGCCAATGCGGTCTGGGTCTCGCTCGAGCCGATCGGCGCCATGTAGGAGATCGTGCCCTTGATCTCGCCGCGGCCGTCATCGGGATCGATCAGCACCTCGTCATTGAGGCGGACGCGCCTGAGGTCCTGCCGGTAGATCGACAGATCGACCCAGATGGTGGAGAGGTCGGCGACGACGAAGGCCGGCTTCTGCTCGGAAGCGTATTCGCCGAGCGAGATCTGCCGTTCGATGATAGTTCCGGCAATCGGCGCCTTCAGCTCGTAGACGGTGAGGCTCTGATTGCTCTCGATCGCGGCGAGCAGGTCGTCCTTGGCGACCTTGTCGCCGATGCGCTTCTGGATGGATTTGGCGAGGCCCGGGAAGCGCGGCGTTACCTGCACGACCGCTTCCTGGTTGGCGCGCAGAATGCCGTTGAAGGCGAGCGTGTCGGTCAGTGTCGCGCTCGCAGCCTCCGCCAGCGTGACGCCTGCGGCCGCCAGCTTGACGTCGGAGATGCGGATGCGGTCGGCGCCGTGCTCGTCCTGCTCGACATGGTCGTTCGGCTTCTTCGGTTCGGAATGCTCGGAATGCTCGCTGTGCGCGGGCTTGGCCGGCGCGAGCAGGGAATAGCCGTAAGCGCCGAGCCCGGCGGCAACGATGGCCACGAGAATGGTGGAGGACGTCTTCATCGTGCGCTCTCCCGCGCCAGCGTGAAGGGATTGCCGACGAGGCCTTCGATGGTCGCAACGCCCGCGTGGAAGTTCTGGAGCGCCTCCTGCTCGCGCAGCCGCGCCTGGGTGACGCTCGCCTGGGCGTCGAGCACCTCGAGCAAAGTGAAACGGCCCTGGCCATAGCCTTGCGAGATCGCCTCGGAGGCCTCGACGGCCTTGGGGATAGCGGTCTCGCGCAAGATCGCGAGCTCGCGCAGCGAGCCCTGGAGCGAGTCATAGGCGCGGCCGGCGATCACGATCAGCGTGTTGCGGTTGGCCTCGCGCTCGGCCTTGGTCTTGGCGAGGCTTTCCTGTGCCGAGAGGATGTTGCCCTGGTTCTGGTCGAACACGGGGATCGGCACCGAGACGGTCAGGCGCACGGCATCGTCATTGGTTTCGTTATAGTGGCGCCAGCCAGCCGCGATCCGCACGTCCGGATAGGGCTTGAGCCGAGCCAGCAGCAGCTCGGCATTGCGCTGGGCAAAGACGGCGGTCCAGCGCACCAGCTGCGGATTGGCGTCGATGGCGGCGACCACCGCCTGGAACGCCGGCGGCCGTCCCGTGGTGTCGAGCCGGCCGGAAACCTCGCCGAATTTCGCCGTGGGATCGCCCATCAGCACCGCAAGCT
>NZ_JALBHA010000491.1:0-4668 GCF_023006445.1 Bradyrhizobium sp. SHOUNA76 | reverse complement strand
AATCGGCGCCGTCGTGGGTGCCGGCACGGGCGCCGCGATCGCCTCCGAAGGCGAGCGCCGCCGCTCCGGCTACTATGCCTATCAGCGCGGCTGCTACATGCAGAGGCCGGACGGGTATTATGTCCGGGTCGATCACAGGTATTGCTACTAGATCAACCGCAGCCCGCGCAGGCTCGCGTGCCCGCCTTTGCCGACGATGATGTGGTCGTGCACGGCGATGCCGAGCGGCTTGGCGATGTCGATGATCGCCTTGGTCATCTGGATGTCGGCCTGCGACGGCGAGGGATCGCCGCTGGGGTGGTTGTGCACGAGGATGAGCGCGGTCGCGGATAATTCGAGCGCGCGCTTGATCACCTCGCGGGGATAGACCGGGGTGTGGTCGACGGTGCCGGTCTGCTGCACCTCGTCGGCGATCAGCTGGTTGCGCTTGTCGAGGAACAGCAGACGAAACTGCTCCTTGTCGGCGAACGCCATGCTGGTGCGGCAATAGTCGATCACCTCGTTCCAGGAGGACAGCGCGTTGCGGCTGTTGACCTCGCCCTTGGTCACGCGGCTCGCCGCCGCGGCAATCAGCTTGAGCTGGTGGATCGCGGACTCGCCGACGCCGTCGACCTCGCGCAGGCGCGCTACCGGCGCATGCACGACCTCGGCGAAGGAGCCGAACGTCTTGATCAGCGCCTTCGCCAGCGGCTTGGTGTCGCGCCGCGGCAGCGCCGGAAACAGCGCTATCTCCAACAGCTCGTAGTCGCTGAGCGCATCCGCCCCCGCGCTGTAGAAGCGCTCGCGCAACCGCTCGCGATGGCCGAGATAATGCGGCGCGTCGTCAGGCTTGCTCTTGTCGTGGTCCGGCTTGGCGGGCATGGGCCGCCAGCATTGCCGGGGGCCGGCGCTTTTGCAACCGTCAATTGCGGCCGCACATGGCTTGATGATGGGCGGGCGGGCCGAACCGCTACCCGATCTGCTTCTCGCCGTGCCGCTCCGACAGCGTGAAGATCTCGACGCCCGTCGCCGTCACGCCGACGGAGTGCTCGAACTGCGCCGACAGCGAGCGGTCGCGCGTCACGGCGGTCCAGCCGTCGGAGAGGATCTTCACGTGCGGCTTGCCGAGATTGATCATCGGCTCGATGGTGAAGAACATGCCGGGCTTGAGCTGCACGCCTTCGCCGGGGCGGCCGATATGGATGATGTTCGGCTCGTCGTGGAACATGCGCCCGAGGCCATGGCCGCAGAAATCGCGCACCACGCTCATGGCCTGCGGCTCGACGAAACTCTGGATGGCGTGACCGATGTCGCCGGTGGTGGCGCCGGGCTTCACCGCGGCGATGCCGCGCATCATCGCTTCATACGTCACCTCGATCAGCCGCTCGGCCTTGCGGGCGATCGGGCCGATCGCATACATCCGGCTGGAATCGCCGTACCAGCCGTCGACGATGAAGGTGACGTCGATATTGACGATGTCGCCCTCCTTCAGGGGCCGGTCGCCGGGCATGCCGTGACAGACCACGTGGTTGAGCGAGGTGCAGGTCGAATAGCGATAGCCGCGATACATCAGCGTCGCCGGATAGGCGTTGTTGCTGAAGGCGAAGTCGCGGACGAACTCGTCGATGCGCGAGGTCGGCACGCCCGGTCCGACGATGTCGGTGAGCTCGTCGAGGCACTTGGCCACCAGCGCGCCGGCCTTGCGCATGCCGGCAAAGGCGGCCGGCCCATGCAGCTTGATCTGTCCGGTCTTGCGCAGCGAGGTATCGGTGGCTTCGACGTAGCTCATGCGTGTCAGGTCTTTTCGGGCTGATCTCGATTTCGGCGGAAAGGCTTGATTTCAGGCCCTAATTTAATGATTGCGGGGCTTCATGCAAGCTTAAGGCAGAGCGTTTTCGAGCGAAGTGGCTACCGGTTCGCGTGAAGAAAACGCATCAAAACCGGAATCTTACGGGCCTCTTGCGCCCGAAAGCGGGCCTAATTCGGGACTTCTACGGTGGTTTCCACCGGCAGCGCGCCGCCGCGGATGCGGATTTCGCGGACGGGATAGGGAACCCGGATGCCCTCGTGCTTGAAGGCGTCCCACAACCCCAGCATCACGTCGCTCCTGACCTTGTCCATGCCGTCGGGATCGGCGATCCAGAAGGTCAGCGAGAATTTCATCCCGGCTTCGGCGAACTCGGTCAGGATGCAGGTCGGCGGTTTGCCCTTCTGCGCGCGCGGATGGGCGGCGGCGGTCTCCGCGGCGAGCGTACAGACCAGGCGGGGATCGGCGTCGTAATTGGTGCCGAAGGCGATCTTCACCAGCGTGTTCTTGTCGGTATAGGTCCAGTTGACGACCTTTTGCGTCACCAGATCCTCGTTCGGCACCAGGAACTCGCGGCCGTCGCCGGCGGCGACGGAAATATAACGCGTCTTCATCGCGCTGATGCGGCCGGTATTGTCGCCGATGGTGACGAGGTCGCCGGGCTTCACCGACTTGTCGGCGAGCAGGATGATGCCCGAGATGAAGTTGGCGACGATCTTCTGCAGGCCGATACCGATGCCGACGCCGACCGCGCCGGAGAACACCGCGAGCGCTGAAAGATCGATGCCGACCGCTCCGAGCGCAATGACAATAGCGACGGCAAGCAGCCCGATGCGGATGATCTTGACCAGGAGCACCTGCACCGATGGCGTCAGATCGGTGGTCGCGTTGATCCGGCTCTCGGCGAAATTGCTCGCGATGTTGGTCGCCCACAGCGCGATGAGCAGGAGCGCACCTGCCTTGAGCACCAGCAGTGGGGTCAACCTGAGGCCGCCGAGCACGATCGCGTAGGAATCGAGCAGGTCGACCGTCGTATCGAGCTGGCCGAGGATCGAGAGCGCTGCGAGAAACCACGCCGTGATCGACACCAGCTTGACGATGAAGGCATTGCGCAGCACCGAGGTCACGAGGCGGATCGCCAGCCAGGCCAGTCCGAGCTTGGCGGCGACCATCAGGAGATAGGAGCGGCTCGGCCAGGTCGCGTGGTACATCACCACGCGGGAGATGATCACGAGCAAGGTGAACACCGCCGTCGAGGCGCTGGCGACCATCACCCGGGCGAAGTGCCGGAGCGGCAGCGGCCAGCGCATCGCCAGCGAGGTCATGTCGATCCGGTTGCGGACGGCGGCTTCCGCGGCATAGGCGATGCCGGCCGCGGCCAGGATCAGACCGAACTGCAGGTAGAACCAGGGCGAGGAGATCTCCGCCCCGACGCTGCGCGCGGTGGTCTGCACGAACTCCATGAAGTCCTTGAGGTCCATGTCCATCGGTCTCGTCGGCAAGCAGGGGAGGAATTGATTCGAGGGAGCCGCAGAATCCCACAAAGGGCGCGGCCGGGCCATCGATACACCGGCATGTGATGTACGTTAAGGCCGTAAAATACGGGCAGATTGCCGCGAGCGGGAGAAAATGGGTTGGCGCAGGAGAGTGCCGACGATAAGGATGAAATTCCAGCGATTTGTACCCGGAAGGTGGATGGCCTCCCTCGACTCCGTTAGCCTCGCCATATTGCTCGGCGCCGTCCTCGTCATGGCCGGCATCCTCTCCAGCCTGCTTGCGCTGCGCTTCGGCGCACCCTTGCTGCTCGTCTTCCTTTTGATTGGCATGCTTGCGGGCGATTCCGGCCCCGGCCAGCTCCAGTTCGACGACGTCCGCACCACCTATCTGGTCGGCTCTGTGGCGCTGGCCCTGATCCTGTTCGACGGCGGGCTGAAGACACGCTTTGCCAGCATCCGCACCGTGCTCGCGCCGTCCGTGGTGCTCGCGACCGTCGGTGTGCTCCTGACCGCGCTGATCACGGCGCCGTTCGCCAAATATGCGCTCGACCTCAACTGGACGGAGTCGCTGCTGGTCGGCGCCGTCGTGGCCTCGACCGACGCCGCCGCCGTGTTCCTGCTGGTGCACACCCAGGGCCTGCGCCTGCGCCCGCGCGTCGGTGCGACGCTGGAGGCCGAATCCGGCACCAACGATCCTTTCGCGATCTTCCTCACTCTGATGCTGGTCGAATACATCTCGCTGGGATCGAGCTCCGCAGGCCATGTGGCGATGGAGTTCATCCAGGAGGCGGTGCTGGGCGCCGTCGTCGGCGTCTTCGGCGGACGGCTCGTCGTCATCGCGCTCAACCAGGTGGCGTTGCCGCAGGGCCTGCATGCGCCGTTCGTGACCACGGCTGCGCTCGTGATCTTCGGCGGCTCGCAGATCATGCACGCCTCGGGCTTCCTCGCGGTCTATCTCGCCGGCATCATCATCGGCAACCGGCCGACCCGCGCGCACAATTCAGTGGTGGCCTTTCTCGACGCGGCGACCTGGCTGGCGCAAATCGTGATGTTCGTGCTGCTCGGCCTGCTGGTCTCGCCGAGCCGGCTCGGCGCCAGCATCCTGCCGGCGGTCGGCATCGCCTTCGTGCTGATGCTGGTGGCTCGGCCGATCGCGGTATTCGCGTGCCTGGCGCCGTTCCGCTTCAACTGGCGCGAGAAGATCTTCATCGCCTGGACCGGCCTGCGCGGCGCCGTCGCGATCTTCCTGGCCTCGATCCCGATGCTGGTCGGCCTGTCCAAGGCCTATCTCTATTTCGACGTCGCCTTCGTCGTCGTCATCATCTCGCTGCTGCTGCAGGGCTGGACCCTGGCGCCGGCCGCGCGCAAGCTGCATGTGGCGCTGCC
>NZ_JALBHA010000490.1:0-4683 GCF_023006445.1 Bradyrhizobium sp. SHOUNA76 | reverse complement strand
CGGTGCGCAGGCCGCTGTGAGGCGCGCGCGCAGCGGGCCGACGCTGACCCAGGTGCCGCTGGCGAGCTTGAAGTCTTCACCGACACGGCCGTCGAAATCGAACCCGGCGTTGAGATCATCGGGGTCTGCGGGCTTGAGCGCATCCCCCATCTTGTAAAATCCCTCCTCGTCGAAGGATTTCGCGCTGATGTCGGGCTGGCGCCAGTAGCCGGGCATGACGTTCGGCCCCTTGGCGCGCACTTCCAGCTTGCCGTTGTTCGGCACCAGTTTGGCGTCGTTGCCGGAAACAGGCAGGCCGACATGCCCGGAGCGGCTGGTGCGCGGATTGACCGACATGAAGAACGGTGCGGTCTCGGTGGCGCCGAGCCCGGTCAGCATCGGCACGCGATAACCCTTTTCCTTTACCGCGAGCTCGTCGAGGCTGTCCCAGATGAACGGCGACAGCGCGGCGCCCGAGAAGAACATCGCGTGCAGCCGGTCGAAGAATTTCGCGCGCAGGCCCTGGTCCTCGCGCAAATAGGGCAGCAGCGATTCATAGCCCTTGGGCACGTTGAAATAGACCGTCGGCGAGATCTCCTGGAGATTGCGCACGGTCTCCTCGATGCCGCCCGGCATCGGCTTGCCGGCGTCCAGATACATCGAGCCGCCGTTGTAGAGCGTCAGCCCGATATTGTGGTTGCCGCCGAAGGTGTGGTTCCAGGGCAGCCAGTCGATGATGACGGGCGGCTCGTCCTTCAGGAAGGCGAGCGTCTCGCGCAACATCACCTGGTTGGCGCAGATCATGCGCTGGGTGTTGATGACGGCCTTGGGGTTGCCGGTCGAGCCCGAGGTCAGCAGGAATTTCGCGATCGTGTCGGGGCCGATCCTGCCGTGGACGTCGTCGAGATCGCTGCGGATCGGCGTCGCCATGAGGTCGGCGAGCAGGGTGACGTCACGGCCCGGCACGCCGCCATAGGACGCAGCGATCTCGGTGCCGAGCGAGACATTGGCGGCGAGCGCATCGGCGAACCTGTCGGCATCCTCGGCGAAGACGAGGCCCGGCGTCAGCAGCTTCATCAGGTAAGACAGCTTGCCGTAATCCTTCGACACCAGCGAATAGGCCGGCGACACCGGGCAGAACGGAATGCCGGCATAGAACGCGCCGAACGCGAGCAAAGCGTGGTCGATCGAGTTGCCGGAGAGGATGACGACCGGCCGCTCCGCCGACAGGCCGCGCGCGATCAGGCTCGAAGCGATGTGCCGACTCGCGACGAGCAGCTCGGCGTAAGTGATCTTGCGCCAGCCGCGGCCGCCTTCGCGCTCGGCCATGAAGACGCGGTCCGGCGTGGTCGTCGCCCAATGATGCAGGCGGTCGGTGATGCGGATGGGATAGTCGCCGAGCGGCTGTTTGGGCCGCAGGTAAATCGTGCCGTCGTCGCGTCGCTCGATGTTGACGACGGGATCGCCGAACGAGATGGGCCGCAGCGGAAAAGCGCTCGCGCCGCGCTCCATGCCGGAAGAGGACGGCTGCGCGCTCATGATTTCGGCTTTACCTTTGCGGTCTTGTGTTCGAGAAATTCGCGGATCCTGCGCTTGGCCTCCTTGTCGCTCTGCGCGACGGTCGCCATCAGCGATTCCATCAGGAGGCCGGTCTGCGGATTGGCCTCCGCGATCATCGGCAGTGCCTGGAGCACGGCGAAATTGGTCAGCGGCGCGTTGGAGGCGACCTTGGTCGCGAGCTCCATCGCCTTGCCGAACGCGTTGCCGGCTTCCGTGACATATTGCGCGAAGCCGTAGGAGGCGCCTTCGGTCGCGCTATAGACGCGGCCCGTCAGCATCATGTCCATCATCCGGGCGACACCGATCAGCCGCGGCAGCCGCACCGAGCCGCCGCCGCCGACGAAGATGCCGCGTTGTCCCTCCGGCAGCGCGAAATAGGTCGATGGCTCCGCGACGCGGATATGCGCCGAGCAGGCAAGCTCCAGCCCGCCGCCGATCACCGCGCCCCTGAGGGCCGCGATCACGGGCACGCGGCTGTACTGGATGCGGTCGAACACCCGGTGCCACATCTGGGAATGGAGCAGGCCGCCGGTCGCATCGTGCTCGGTCAGCTCGGAGAGGTCCAGGCCTGAGGAGAAATGATCGCCGATGCCGTGGATGACGACCGCGCCGATATCCTCGGGCAGGGAGGCAAAACACTCGCCGATTTCCAGGATGATGCCGTCATTGAGCGCATTGCGCTTGGCCGGCCGGTTCAGACCCACGGTCAGAACCCGGTCCACCCTCTCGATCCGGAGCAGCCCGGAGGCACCCGCGTCAGCGGTCTCAGCGTTTCCCTGTGTCATTTGCGTCCTTGTCAGAATAGTTATGTTGTATAACGAATTTGGGCGGAGTCAAGGAGGGGAGCCCTCCTAGGCGGCGGGGCAGCTACGCTCGCCTCGCCTCCCCCAGGAACGGGTAACCGCCGGTGTCGTCAGCCCATCGCCACTTGGTCGCCCTTGGTCCCGTGCTCGCGTTGGTCGAGCCACATCGTGCCGAGTGCAAACGCCAGCCACCCGAAATTGTAGGCAAAGCCCACGATCAGAACGACCCAGCCGGGAATCGGTCCGACGGCGGCGCGATCGATAAGTTCCGTCAAGGTCACTGCAGGCGTCGGATGGATGGCAATCTTGCCGTAATAGGCGGTCGCCTGGATGGCGAGAATCCAGACGTAGTTGCGACGCAACCGCCGTCCGGCAGCGCGGACAAATGAAATGTGATGGCGGGGCGCAGTGTAGTCGCGCGCGAGAACAGCCTTCCAGCTATCATCGTGCGTTTCACCGGTGAAGATTGGCGCATAGAAATTCCTCTCCAGCCAACGAGCCCGGGCACGCCAGACATTGAAATAGCGATAACGCCGCGCCTCCATACCAAGGAACACGGCAAGGAGCAGTCCGACGAGTACGAGTGGCAGAGGCGAAGCTCCCGGGCTCGAAAATGTCGTCGACAGTGCGATGCCCATCGTGACGATCGCCCAATTGGTCGTGTTGTCGAGTCGCGTTCGCCAGATCGTCGATCGATAGACCTCGCCGCGGTAGAGATGAGCGATGGCGCCCATTTCGGCGGAGTCGAAGGTGTGTTGGGGGGCTGGTTCGCTGGAAGCCATAAGAGACATGGTGGGACTCCCGTGGTCTGCACAACTTGGCGCAGATTACATTCTGAACCAGGTCCGCCCTAGGTCAAAGACCGATTCCTCACATCACCTGATGCACGTCGATCACCACGCGGTCCGCGTGTCGCGCGGCTGAAGCGACAAAAATGTGCTCCATCAGCCATCGATACTTCTCGTGTCCGGTCTCGAACCGCGGCACAGTGCGGAAATAGATCAGTTTGGGATCGACCGGCTCGCCCCGCTTGAGCTTTTGCAACAGCTCGACCGGGCCGAAGCGCATGCCCTTGTTCTCGACATAGACGGTGGCGCCGTCGTCGGTCTCGAAGGCGTACCTGGCTTCGAGATCGATCAGCTCGTTGGGGCGGATGGTCTGAAAGTCGGCGCCGAAGGGCAGAACCTTGCCGTTGACAGCGCCCTTCACCTCGCCGCCGACGATCGGGATGATGCGGCGCACGCCGATGCCGGTCTCGCCGGCGGTGACGACGTCGCCGATGCGCGCGGTGATGGTGAAGGCGTACTTCGTCTCTAACGTCGGCGTGATCATCGCTTCACCTCGTCAATGCGCCATCATCCGCGTCGGCAGCCACGTCGCCAGCAGCGGGAAGGCGATCAGGATCACCAGCCGCACCAGATCCGTCGCGACGAACGGGATCACGCCCTTGAAGATGGTGGAGAAGGAGACGTCCTTCACCACGCTCTTGATGACAAAGACGTTCATGCCGACCGGCGGATGGATCAGGCCGAGTTCGACCGTCATCACGATGATGACGCCGAACCAGATCGGGTCGAAGCCGAGATGCGTGATCACGGGGAAGATGATCGGCACAGTCAGGATGATCATCGCCATGGCGTCCATCAGGCAGCCGAGCACGAGATACATCACCATGATCAGCGCCAGCACGCCGTAGCTGCCGAGACCGAGGCCGGTGAGAAATTCGGTCACTTTCTGCGGCGTCTGCGTCACTGTCAGGAAATAGCCGAAGATCAGTGCGCCGATCAGCACGGTGAAGACCGCGGCCGCGGTGCGCGTCGCCTGCAGCAGCGAGGCCAGGATCTTCTCGCGGTCGAGGCGGCCCGTCAGCACGCCGATGATGAACGCGCCGGCGGCGCCGACGCCGCCCGCCTCCGTCGGCGTGAAGCGCGGCAAATAGGGCAGGCCGTAGAGGCCGCCGATGACGAACACGAACAGCAGCACCGGCGCCCAGATCTCCTTCAACCCGGCGAAGCGCTCGCGCCACGGGGTCACCTTGCCCTTTGGCAGGAAGTCGGGGCGGAAATAACCGATCAGGAAGATCGTGATCATGTACATGCTCATCGCCAGCAGGCCCGGGATGATGCCGGCGATGAAGAGCTTTCCGATGTCCTGCTCGGTGATGATGCCGTAGACCGCGAGCACGGTGGAGGGCGGCAGCATCGCGCCCAGCGTTCCGCCGGCCGCGATCACGCCGGTGGCAAAGGACTGCGGATAGCCGAAGCGGCGCATCTCGGGATAGGCCACGGCGGAGAAGGTCGCGGCGGTCGCGACCGAGGAACCGCAGATCGCTGCAAAGCCG